>JBGSBN010000100.1:0-11332 GCA_041730515.1 Methylacidiphilales bacterium
CAAATATTAGGTCTTGACTTAAGCGATGATAGCTTAAGTGGAACCCCTAATAGAGTGGCAAAAATGTATGTAAAAGAAATTTTTAGTGGTTTAAACCCAAAGAATAAACAGAGGTAAAATTATTTGAAAATAGGTATAACTATAAAAATATTTTATTGGAAAAAAATATCTCTTTTCATAGTGTTTGCGAGCATCATTTTGTGCCAATTAGAGGTAAAGCTCAAGTAGCTTATATTCCAAATGGCAAAGTGGTGGGCTTATCAAAGTTAAACCGAATAGAAAGGTATTTTGCTCAACGACCTCAAGTACAGGAGCGCATGACTATACAAATAGTAAATATGCTAAAGGAAGAATTAAACACCGATAGCGTAGCCGTAATTATTGAGGCAGACCACATGTGTGTAGCCATGAGAGGCGTACAAGACGTGCATAGCAGCACAGTTACAAGCGAGTTTTCTGGTAAATTTTTAGATACCAAAACACGCGAAGAATTGATGAGATACATAATGCTTGAAACAAAATAATTTAAAAATAATACTAGAGTAAACGGCTCCAAAACGAAAGTTTTGGGGCCGTTTTTATGTAGAAAAATAAATAACTCATTTACTAAATTAAAAAATAGGTTGTGGTTTCCAATTTCAATACTATTTTTGGTATTTAAAATGAGTGGTACAAAATTTAAAAAATTTAGAAACATATTGTTTCTGCTTGATGTGTTAAAGCTTGCTTTAACTGCATTTGGCGGCCCTCAGGTACATTTAGTTCAGTTTCAAAAATTACTAGTAAATAAAAAAAAATACATTACTAATGATGACTTAAAAGAACTAAACTCTTTTTGCAGTATGTTGCCCGGGCCCACTTCTACCCAAACCATCACAGCCATAGGCTTTAAAATTGGAGGACCAACATTGGCTTTTTTTACATTGGCTATTTGGGTACTTCCTGCTAGTTTAATAATGACCATTTTTGCCGTTATTATTCACATTTATAATATTGATAATCCAAAGCTAAACTTTTTAAAATATATGCAGCCAATGGCTGTTGGGTTTATTATTTACGCAGCATACTCTATCATTCAAATGTTTATATCAAAAACATTTCATTGGTTTTTGCTCATTACATCGGCCACCATAGCCATTTTATTTCAAACACCATATCTTTTTCCTTTCCTTTTACTTTTTGGTGGTGTGGTTTCAAGCCAAATAAATAAAGAACAAAGCACCAAAGTAAAACCAATTGAAAATATAAATTGGAGTAACTTTTTGTTGTTTTTGGCCGTATTGCTTGTTGCTGCATCTTTTGGTGCAATTAGTCAAAACAAGTTTGTGCTACTTTTTGAAAATACCTACCGCTATGGCAGTATTGTGTTTGGAGGTGGGCATGTATTGGTACCAATGATGTACAATCAGTTTGTTGAAATAAAACATTACCTTAATCCTGGCGAATTTTTAGCAGGAGTTGGTTTGGTGCAAGCCATGCCTGGGCCTGTTTTTAGCATAGCAACTTATTGTAATGCAATGGCACTGCAAGAATTAGGTGTTTGGGGACAATTACTAGGTGCTACTTTAGGAACAGTTGCTATTTTCTTACCGGGTACATTTCTAATTTTTTTTATTTATCCAATTTGGAATCAATTAAAAAATTTTACCCCAGTAAAAAATGCTATTGAAGGCATTAATGCAGCAAGTGCTGGCTTAGTTATTGCTTCGGCTTATTTATTATTTAAACCAGTTGTTTTAAATCAACCAAATATGATAGTACTTTTATTGACTTTATTTTTACTTTTGACAACCAAAGTTCCGAGTCCAATAATTGTAATTTTGTGTGTATTGGCAAGCTTTATTTATTAATTATGAAACTATATTTAAAATATTTTTTGTGTGTTTGTTGTGTTTATGCCTTGTGTTTTGAAACCAAGGGTCAAACTACCCAAACCTCCACTAGCAATGATTTGGTTCAATTGAGCGGTTTTATTGTTAGCTTTGATAGCATGCAGGTTTTACCTTATGTAACTGTAAGAATTGAAGGTACTAACAGAGGTGTTTATTCTGACATGAGTGGCTTTTTCAGTTTAGTTTGCAAACAAACAGATAAAATTGTTTTTACAGCATTAGGTCAAAAAAAAATGTATTATAGCCTGCCAAGCGTAATAGAAAATAATAAGCTAACAACCGTAATTAGAATGGAAGAAGATACTTTCTTTTTACATGATGTGGTAGTAAGGCCATATTCTACTCCACAGGAATTAGATTATTATTTTGCCAAAGTTAAAATTCCTAATAGCAATTTATCATTAGCTTACGAAAACTTAGGAAGAGTTCCATTAAGTAGTTTACAAAAAGGTATTTTAGCCGATGGAGCTGAAAATAACAGATGGTACCAACAAGCGCAAGCCGAAAAGCTTTATTACAATGGGCAACCTCAACCTATTCCAATAGCTGACGTTGGAACTTGGTATCGTTTTTTAAACTCACTATCTACCAAAAAGAAAAAATAAATTAATCAATCAATATGATTCTTGAAAACTTAACCGCTATCTCCCCAATTGATGGCAGATACCGAAACCAAACTTTAGATTTATCAAACTACTTTTCAGAATTTGCCCTGATCAAATACAGGGTTTTAATTGAAATTGAATATTTTATTTTTTTACACCAACAAAACCTACCTCAATTTAGTAATCAATCAATAAACGAAACAGCCTTAAGAAATATTTATTTGAATTTTTCAATGGCCGATGCAGAATCGATTAAAAACATTGAAAAAACTACTAACCACGATGTAAAGGCAGTAGAATATTTTATTAAACAAGAGCTAGAAAAACTTAATTTACAAAACACAAGCGAGTTTGTTCATTTTGGATTAACTAGCCAAGATATAAATAATACTGCCATTCCTTTAAGCATAAAAGATGCCTTAGAAAAAGTAATTTTACCAAATATTAGCTTGGTTTTTGAAAAACTAAATGAACAAGCAAACGAATGGGCTGAAATTCCAATGTTGGCTAAAACACACGGGCAACCTGCATCGCCAACCAAACTTGGAAAAGAATGGATGGTATTTTGTAGCCGATTAACACAACAATTAAATCATTTAAAACAAATTCCATTTTCGGCAAAATTTGGCGGAGCCACAGGCAATTTCAATGCCCATCATTTAGCATATCCACATATTAATTGGCACGAGTTTGGAAATAATTTTTGTGCTTCGTTAGGATTAAATCGCTCCTACCCCACCACCCAAATTGAACATTACGATAATTTAGCAGCACTTTTTGATTGCTTAAAACGTATCAATACCATTTTGATTGATTTTACAAGAGATGTATGGCAATATATTTCGATGGAATATTTTAAACAACAACTTAAAGCGGGAGAAATAGGCAGCAGCGCTATGCCTCATAAAGTAAATCCAATTGATTTTGAAAATGCAGAAGGAAATTTAGGTTTTGCGAATGCCATTTTTGAACATTTATCTGCCAAACTTCCTGTTAGCAGGCTACAACGCGATTTAACCGACAGTACTGTGTTACGCAATGTTGGTGTTCCTTTGGCACATAGCTTAATTGCCTATAAATCAATAATTAAAGGTTTAAATAAATTGATGTTAAATAATGCTGCAATAGAAAAAGATTTAGACCAAAACTGGGCTGTTGTAGCCGAGGCTATTCAAACCATATTGAGAAGAGAAGGCTATCCAAAACCATACGAAGCTTTAAAAGATTTGACTAGAACAAATACTAAAATTGACTCAAATAGCATACAATCGTTTATTAATATGTTGAATGTGAGTGAGGAAGTAAAAGTAGAATTACTTAATATTACACCTTTCAATTATACTGGTGTATAAATTTTAATTTTATGAAAAATCTAATTCTGTTTTTAATTTTTGCGTTTATCTTATTTGGCTATTCGTGTAAGCAAAATGAGCAGCCTGCCTATGGCAAAAGAGATACTGTGGAATGGAAACCAAATATTAAGGTTTTAACATACGACCCCAAAACTCCACATTTAGACTACACGGCCGAAAACAATGAACTTCCTAATGCATATCAACACAAACAGCAATTGTTTATTGATAGTACCGTATGCATGAGTTGGAGCGATGCTGGCTTTAAAAATGGAAACAGGGCCATTAAGTTTTATCAAAATTTACAATTAAATATTAAATATGATGAAAAGGAGCAAATTGCTAGGCAAATAAAGTTTCCACTGCGCGATTTGACCACCAAAAAAGAATTTTTGGATAAATATTATCAAATATTTACTCCTGAATATAAAAGAGAATTGTTAGAGCAAAATCCATTTGAGTTATTTAGAAACAAGGATGGTTGTATGGCTGGAAATGATGGTCAACTTTGGTTTAAACCAAATGGTAAAGGTGGTTTTATCATTTTTGAATTAAATTATTACTAGAAAAAAGTAACAAAAAAGCCTTGCAATAAAATTATTGCAAGGCTTTTTTTATGGGTGATATTTGAATAATTATCTATGATTTTTAAATCTATCGCTAACCACTAAATCTTTGCTACCAGCGGTATAAACATAAAATCCTTCGCCAGATTTAACTCCTAAATTACCAGCAGTAACCATATTAACCAATAAAGGTGAAGGTGCATATCTGTGGTCGCCTAAGCCCTCGTGCAATACATTCATAATTGCTAAACAAACATCTAATCCAATAAAATCGGCTAACTGTAGTGGACCCATTGGATGAGCCATACCTAATTTCATAACCGTATCAATTGATTCAATTGAACCAACTCCTTGCTGTAAGCAGAAAATAGCTTCATTAATCATTGGCATCAAAATACGATTGGCAATAAAGCCAGCATAATCATTAGCCAATGCAGGAATTTTACCAACTGCTTTTGATAATTCAATAATAGTTGAAGTAACCTCTTCGCTTGTTTTAAAACCATTAATTACCTCCACCAATTTCATAACTGGAACTGGATTCATAAAATGCATTCCAATTACTTTATCTGGGCGCTTGGTTACACTTGCTATTTTGGTAATTGAAATTGATGAAGTATTTGAAGCTAAAATAGTGTGAGCTGGACAAATTTCATCTAATTGCTTAAATATATCTAATTTGATAGCCATGTTTTCGCTAGCAGCTTCTACTACTAAATCAGCATTGCTTGCAGCATCTTTTAAATTGGTATAAGTAGTAATATTGGCTAAAGTAGCAGACTTATCGGCATCAGTTATAGAACCTTTTGCAACTTGGCGATCTAAATTTTTTGATATGGTAGCCAATGCTTTTTGCAAAGCAACCTCGTTTACATCTATTAAATTTACTTGGTAGCCAAATTGAGCAAATGTATGGGCAATTCCATTTCCCATTGTACCTGAACCAATTACAGTAATATTTTTCATGTTTTAATTATTATGATTTAATTTTTTAGGAAGGCAAATCTATTAAACACTTGCGCTTTATCAAATCTAAAATTTATGATGTTTATTTTTTTATATCAACAACCTAACATCAAGGCTATACTTAAAAATTTATTAAACTTAATAGGAGGTAGTAATAAGCGTAGTTTTTTGTTAATTTTACGCCAAAATAAAACCAATTAAATATGCGTATTTTAAAAATATCTATTCTTGTTTTTTTATCAGTAATTAGTGTAGCTGCGTTTGCTCAAAAAAAGACTTCGAAAAAATCAAATAACACCGAAGTATCAAATAACAATACTAAAAAAGATGGGCATAATATTACCGTTACCCTGAAAGGTTTTAATAATACTATGTTCTACCTAGGGTATTATTTTGGGGATAAACAATATTTACGCGACAGCGCTTTTACAGATAAAAATGGTAAAATGACTTTTAGTGGTGATAGTAAATTGGAAGGTGGCGTTTACTTAATTGCCTCTGCCGATAAATCATTGCTGTTTGATTTTATAGTTACCGAACAAAATTTTAGCTTAGAAACCGATACTTTAGGCTATATAGAATACATGAAAGTATCGGGTTCGGCAGAGAACGAAGCCTTTTTTACTTACTCCAAATTTACTACCAGTATTGGCAAAAAGGCTGTTGATATTGAATCAAAAATAAAACAAGCCAAAGAAAGCAATAACAAAGAAAAAGAAGATGCACTGGTTAGCGAATACCGTGAATTAATGAAACAATTGAACGATGAACGCAAACGAATTTTAGAAACACAACCAAATTTATTAATTAGCAAAATTTTTAAAATGATGCAAGATGTGGATGTGCCTGATGCTCCAAAAAATGCAAAAGGAGAAATAATTGATTCAAATTTTCAATACCAATATTACAAAACACATTACTTTGATAATTTTGACTTTAGTGATGATAGAATTACCCGAACTCCAATTTTCTTTCCAAAGTTTGAAACGTTTATTTTAAAAATTACACCTCAAATTCCTGATAGTATTATTAAAAGTGCTGACCAAATGTTAAACCTTGCCTCCAAAGGAAAAGAAAACTTTAAGTTCTGTTTATTTTGGACAACCAACTACTATGAAGCATCGCAATACATGGGAATGGATGCAGTTTTTGTACATTTAATAGATAATTATTATGCTAAAGGAAAAGCTTATTGGGTTGATAGTTTATTGATTTGGCGAATGAAAGATAAATGCGATAAACTACGTCATAACTTAATTGGCAAAAAAGCAAAAAACCTGAATATGCTTGATACCAATGGACGTTACCACAGCCTTTATAACATGGATTCAAAATACACTTTACTTATATTTTGGAATGCTACCTGCGGACATTGTAAGGAAGAAATGCCAAAAATTGTAAATACTTACAAAGAACTAAATAAAGGTTTAGCTCCTAAATCGCCTTTAAAATTTGATGTATATTCTGTAAGTTTAACAGAAAACATTGATGATTGGAAAAAGTATTTAATTGAACAAAAATTACCTTGGAAATTAAATGTGTACGACCCATTAAACGAAACTAATTTCCGTCAGTATTACGATGTTTACACCACACCCGTATTGTACATACTTGATAAAAATAAGAAGATTATTGCTAAGCGAATTGCGGCTGATCAAATAACTGAATTTATAAACAATGCCGAAAAGTTTGAAAAAGAACTTAAAAAATAATCATAAAAAAAGCCGATTCTTAAAATTACGAATCGGCTTTTTTTTAGTTACTTTTTTCTAGTTTTCGCAGCTCATTGTAAAGCATATCTCTTGTGTTTATGATGGCTCCACTTTTAAATTTCATTTTATATGGATCACCACTCATGTATGATTTACTGGCTATAAAATCAATGAAATCTTTGGCTGTTTTTACCTTACTACCAGCTTTTTTCCGTTTCATTCGTAAATGTTCAGCAGCATCCTTAGCCGTATATTCTGTTCCATTTCTAATAAACAACGCATCACTTTTTTCAATGTAAGTAATTAGCTTTTCTATTTTTTGTTCTTCATTTATGTTTTGTAAAAACAAGTATGGCCCCGCAAAAAAAGTGTTTGCCTGCGCTTTACCCAAAAATAATAATGATAAAATTATCAATAGTTTTTTCATATTTGCCATGTTTAATAATGCAATTAAATAAATTTTCATTAACAAATTACAAAAATCAATCCATAAATTTACAATGCATCAACTTCCACCATTTATTTTAGTTTTTCCGTTTGTTCTTTTATTACTTTTAATAGCCATTGGACCTATTTTTTTAGAAAAATTTTGGCATCATCATTATTCAAAAGTAAGTGTTGGTTTAGGTGTAATTGTGTTTTTATATTACGGCATTGCCATGGATAATTTTTTACATCCCTTGGAAACAATGGCCGAATATGTATCGTTCATAAGTTTGTTAACTATATTGTTTGTATCAAGTGGCGGTATTTTTGCATTTATAGATGTGGAGAGCAAGCCTTTAACCAATATTTTGTTTTTATTTTTAGCAGCAATTCTAACCAACTTATTAGGAACTACAGGAGCTTCGGTTTTGCTTATAAAACCTTTTATGCGAATTAACAGATACAGGCTTCAACCCTACCATATTGTGTTTTTTATATTTATAGTTTCTAATTTAGGTGGATTACTTACCCCAATTGGCGATCCTCCCCTATTTATGGGCTATTTAAAAGGAGTGCCTTTTGAGTGGACATTTATTCATTTATTTCCTAAATGGATTTTGGCTAATTTACTTATTCTAGTTGTATTTTATTTAGTTGATAGAAAAAATACAAAATTGGATGATGTGGATATAAGTGCGCATTACACCAACAAGATTTTAATTAATGGAAAACGTAATTTTATATGGTTAGCCATTGGAATTGGCAGTATTTTTATTGACCCTAACCTAATTGATGGTTTACCTCATATTGATATTGATGGCAAAAAAATATCATTTATTAGAGAAATAATTCAATTAGGTGCAGCATTTTTTTGTTTTAAGCTAAGCGATAAAAAAGCGTTGGAAAGCAATGACTTTTCGTTTGAACCAATAAAAGAAGTGGCATGGTTATTTATAGGTATTTTTTTAACCATGATTCCTGCTTTGCAATGGCTTGAACATGCAGCTCAATCGCCTGAAATTAGTAGTAAAATTACTGTTAGTGTGGCCTATTGGTTTAGCGGTATTTTTTCTTCGGTGTTAGATAATGCACCAACTTACTTAAATGTATTTGCAGTAGTACTTTCAAAATTTGGATTTAGCATTGAAAATATGAATGATGTAAAAACATTTTTAAATTCTGACAACATTGAATTCCTTTCGGCTTTATCTACTGGAGCAGTATTTTTTGGAGCCATGACCTATATTGGAAATGGACCAAATTTTATGGTAAAATCAATTGCGGATAAAGCTGGAGTAAAAATGCCAAGCTTTGGTGAGTATATTTTTAAATACAGTATTCCTTATTTATTACCTGTTTTAGTAATAGTTTGGTTGGTTTTTTATATATAATAAAATTAATTATTCAAAATTTGATACTGAAAAACAGTTAATAAGCAATTATAAACAACTATTTACCTTTAATAATTCCACATATTTGATAAAATTGTGAAAAACAATTAGGTTTGACACAATATAATTTTTGTATTAATGAATAGCATGCAAGCCAACCTCTCATTTTCTGATTTTAAAGCAGTAGTTTTAGAAGATTATAAAATTGCATTTACAAGCCGTGCAGCAAGTTTACTTGGCCGTAAAGAAGTATTAACTGGAAAAGCCAAATTTGGTATTTTTGGCGATGGAAAAGAATTGCCACAAATAGCTATGGCTAAGGCTTTTAAAAATGGTGATTTTAGAAGTGGATATTACCGCGATCAAACTTTTATGATGGCCGCAGGATTACTTACCGTTCAAGAATTTTTTGCCCAACTTTATGCCCATACCGATGTAGATGCAGAACCTGCAAGTGCTGGAAGAATGATGAATGGCCACTACGGAACTAGGAGCATTGATGCTGAAGGAAATTGGAAAGATTTAAAAAACCTAAAAAACTCATCGAGCGATATTTCGCCAACAGCTGGACAAATGATTCGCTTGGTTGGTTTAGCGCAAGCCAGTAAATATTACAGAACCCATGCCAACGAAATTGGCCAAAATAACTTTAGCAACAACGGAAACGAAGTAGCTTGGGGAACTATTGGAAATGCTAGTAGCAGCGAAGGCCACTTTTTTGAAGCCATTAATGCCGGTGGAGTTTTACAAATTCCAATGGTAGTTTCTGTTTGGGATGATGCTTTTGGAATTTCAGTTCCTGCCAAATACCAAACTACTAAAGAAAATATCAGTGAAATTTTAAAAGGATTTCAAAGAGATACAGAAAATGCGGGTTACCAAATATTTACTGTTAAAGGTTGGGATTATGTAGCATTATGTAGCGCTTACGAAAAAGCAGCAAATATTGCACGTCAAGAGCATGTTCCTTGCCTTATACATGTAAATGAATTAACACAACCTCAAGGACATAGTACAAGTGGTTCGCATGAGCGTTACAAATCAAAAGAGCGTTTAAGTTGGGAAGCTGAGTATGATTGCAACGCACAATTTAAAAAATGGATTATAGAAAATGGATTGGCTACCGAAGATGAATTAAGCACCATTGAAAACGAAGCGCAAATTCATGTAAATGTTAGTAAAAAAGCTGCATGGGAAGCTTATTTAAACCCAATAAAAACTGAAATTGCTGAAGCTTCAGAACTTTTAACTGATTTAGCAAATGCCTCACAAATTAGTGCCATTAACGATTTAGTTACTGAACTAAAAAGTATCAACGATCCTATTAGAAAAGACATTGCGGTAGCAATTAATAAAGCATTACGCCTAACTTATAAAATCCAAAATATGGAGCGTGAGCGCCTAATCAGCTTTAAAAATTTATATTTAAAAAGTAATGAAGATCGTTATAATTCCTACTTACATAGCCAATCAAAAGAAAACGCATTATTGGTAAATGAAATAGCTGCTGCTTATTCTGATGAATCGAAAATGGTGGATGGAAGAGAAATAATGGTAGCTTGTTTTGATAATTTATTATCAACCGACCCGCGCGTTTTGGCTTTTGGCGAAGATGTAGGCAAAATTGGTGATGTAAACCAAGGTTTTGCCGGATTGCAAGAAAAACATGGTGAAAGCCGAGTTAGCGATACTGGTATTAGAGAGTTAACCATTATTGGCCAAGGAATTGGTACCGCTTTACGTGGTTTACGTCCAATTGCCGAAATTCAATATTTAGATTATTTATTATATGGTTTACAACCATTGAGCGATGATTTAGCCACCTTACAATACAGAACCAAAGGTGGTCAGAAAGCACCTTTAATTGTAAGAACTCGTGGGCACAGATTAGAAGGAATTTGGCATTCAGGCTCTCCAATTGGAATGATTATCAATTCGCTTAGAGGCATGTATATTTGTGTTCCTCGTAATATGACTCAAGCAGCAGGTATGTATAATACCTTAATGAAAAGCGATGAGCCTGCCTTGGTAATTGAATGTTTGAACGGATACAGATTAAAAGAAAAAATGCCTGATAATTTACCTGAATTTACAGTAGCTTAAGGCAAACCAGAAGTATTAATGCAAGGTTCGGATGTAACCATAGTTACTTATGGAAGTACTACCCGTGTGGCAGAAGAAGCTATTAAACAATTAACCGAAATTGGTATAAGTGTAGAACTAATTGATGTGCAAACATTATTACCATTTGATATTAACCATAGTATTGTTGAATCGATAAAGAAAACCAATAAAGTAATTTTCCTAGATGAAGATGTACCAGGTGGTGCAACTGCTTTTATGATGCAACAAGTTTTGGAAAATCAAGGTGCTTATCAATATCTTGACTATAAGCCAGTAACTATTTCGGCCAAAGCACACC
>JBGSBN010000101.1:0-11320 GCA_041730515.1 Methylacidiphilales bacterium
CAAAGGTGTTAAATGTGAAATCATACCTTCCACCTAAATCGCCTAAAACCGAATATTGGCCACAATTGCTAATCAAATTATTTTCAACTTTTATGTATCCTGAATAACTCAATAAACCTACTGCGCCCATATCTTGAATAATACTTTGGGTTAATATTAATTTTGGATTTGCGTTTAACGAAACAGAATCAACCCTAACACCTACAAAACCATTTTTAATAATAGCACCTTGTATTACATTGTTTACACTGCTTTGCAAAAAGTGAATTCCATTCCATTGGTTTGGAACTTCTTTGTAATCATCATCTAATCTATCGCCTTGCAGAACTACAGGATTACCAACAGTTCCTTCTATTTTTAAAGTGCCCCAAACATATATGGTAGAATTGTTATGACTATGTATTTTTACACCAGGTTCAATAGTTAAAGTTACACCAGGTTTAATAAATAAATCATCATAAATTACATAAGGTTTTGAATCGCTCCAAGTTGTGTTAGCCAAAATGGTATCATTTTTAAAATAATTGGCATTCATGGCATAAGTTAATGCCACTACTTTTTGCTGTTTGCCATTGGTATTAAATAAAATATTATCAATTACTTGAAATTGATTAGATACATCAGGATTTACATAGGTTTGAATAAAAACATAAATACTATCTTTACCACCAATTTCTATATTATCAATTTTTTGTAGGTTACCCGAGCCAGGAATTCCATCGGCATTTAGTTTAAAAATACCATATTGATTACCATCCATTTGAATATTGGTTTTTACTGCATTTTCGTTTGGATTGGTAACTATTAACCTTAAAGTAATAGACCTTGGTGTGCCAATTATGCCACTATCTTTTAAACTAAAAATAGTATCAAAATCAATTGAATCTGTGCTAAAGTTTAGCGAAACCGGATCGTTGGTGAAAATATTATCTTTTCGGCAACTTCCAATTATTATGCTTATAAAAATGATATATAAAATGTATTTCATTAGCTATTTTTTGTATTAATCTGCAATTGAATATCGGTCAATAATCCATTGAGGAACTTTTTCTGAACGGCCGGTATTTAAATTTACCATGGTATAAATAAAATGACCAGTACAACTTTCCTTACCATTTGCTTTTTTTATTTCAAAATTCACTTTACAGCTGCTGCCTTCCATGTTTTCAAGCCAAGTGTAAATTATGCAAGTATCTCCTAAAACTAACGAACGTTTAAAATCTAATTGTGTACTTTTTATTACCCAACCATAACCTTCTTTTATAAACTCATCCATGCTCATTTCATAACAACGGTGCATTTGATCGTAACGTGCAAAAAGCACATAATCCATATATTTACTGCTGTGCACATGGTTATTCATATCTATATCGTCAGGTCTGACTATTAACGTAGTTTCGTATTTATTCGTATTCAGTTTCATTTTTTTATAAAATTTGCTGCTGGCTTCTGGCAAATTAATATTGTTTTTTACTTACAGCCACAGTTTCCTTCGCCACAATTACTTTTTTTAGTTGTACTCACTAATTTGTAAACCATAAAAGAAGTGGCGGCAACAAATAAAATTCCAACTATTATATATTGAATCATGTTGTTAAGTTTTTAGTAAAAGGATTGTGTTGTTTTTCAAAACCTACAGTGGTTGGTTCTCCATGTCCGCTGAATATTTTGGTTTCGTTTGGCAAGGTAAACACTTTTGTGCTAATACTTTGTAATAATGTGGTTAAATCACCTCCTGGCAAATCGGTTCTTCCAATACTCATGTAAAAAATTACATCTCCACCAATTAAAAAGTGTTGTTCTTTACAGTAAAATGCGATGCTAGCAATGGAATGCCCTGGTACCAAAAGGCAACTTAATTTGGAGTTACCAAATGTAATTTCTGAAGTTTCATCTATAAAATTTAAATCTTCAGGAATGAACAAATCAGGCATATTGAACATCACAGTCCAACGTCTTGTTTCTTTATAGGTAATAAGTTCATCTTTATGCAAATACAATGGAATTTGATATTTATTTAATACAAATTCATTGCCCAGAACATGGTCTATATGGCAATGGGTATTAACTAATTTTACAGGTTTTAATTGTTTTGTATCAATAAAATTAACTAATATTTGCTGCTCCTCGGCAGTCATACAGCCAGCATCTATAATAATGGCTTCCTTGGTTTCATCGTAAAGTATATAAGTATTTTCTTGAAAAACGTTAAAGGTAAATTCTTGAATATTAATCATTTGTAGTAGTTGTTTAGTTTAATAATTACGCTCTTTCCAAATCATTTTAATGGGCAAAACATAAAAGAGGCTAATGGCAAAGGTGCTGAATAATGAGTATATTTCGAATAAAAATAAATGAATAATACTTGTTTTTATTTGCAAGCGTTTTGAAACCAATAACGAAATACCTGTTTGCATCAAAAATTTGATAAGCAAAATAGCAATTGCATTTTTATAACTGTAAAATGCCAAAATAAATAAAGCAGGATAAAATAGACCCATTAATGCAAACAAAAACTTCCACTTCATATTTAAATCTTGTGCACCAATTAGCCATCGTTTGCGTTGGTGTAAAAAGTTTTGAAAGGATATTTGAGGTTTTGAAAAATTTAAATTTTTTGATTCTAATAAATTTATGGCCTTATATTCTTTTTGAGTAATGGCAGTAAACAGCGCTAAATCTTCTGTAACACTAAATACCATGTTTTCATACCCACCAGTGGCTTGATAAGCACTTATCCTTACCGCCATATTATTGCCAACGGCCGTACTTTTTAAACGTAAATTATCAAATGCAGTTAATAATCCTGAAAAATAAAGCCAATCAATACTTTGCATTTTGGCAAAAAACGCACTACCTGTAACCACTGTTGTTCCAGAAACGATGCCCACCTCAGGATTTTTAAAGTAGGGTAAAATACTTTTTATCCAAGTTGATTTTACCTTGATATCAGCATCGGTTACAAAAATAATTTCTCCATTACATTCCTTAAACAAATGAGCTAAAACATTTGCTTTTGCTTTTGCGTTTCCTAGCTTAGCTGTAATATTTATAATTTTAAAATAATTTTTATTCTTGGTAAACTCTTCAATTAATTCAGCTGTTCTATCAGTTGATAGGTCGTTGCCAATTATTATTTCTAATTTATGTTTGGGGTAATCAATCAGTTCAATCGATTTTAAGCAATTAATTATATTTTCTTCTTCATTTCGTGCAGCAATTAATATAGAAATAGAAGGTAATTTGTCTTCGTCCATAAAAAAATAAGTTGGTTTTGGTAAATTTAATACCGAAACAAATAAGGCAAATTGCAAGCAAACAAAGCAAAAAAGTAGGAGGGTTAGGGCTATTTCCACGACTTGCAAATAAAATTAAATTTTGTTTGAAAATGGTAATTTTTATAATTGATTAATTATTAAGAAAATAGAGTTTTGTAAATACATTTAAAAACTTGTAGGCGTGCTTAAAATTTATATTTTTGCAATCCTTTTAATAAAAAAGAAAAATTAACGTATATGAAGAAAATTGCATCATTAACATTAACATTTTTAGCATTATCAATTACCAATCAAACTTTTGCACAAAAAGGCAAAAAGGCGCAGGCACCAACAGTAAAATTAGCTCCGGTAGCTAAGCCAAATCCAATTGTTTTTATTTACGGAACTGATACCGTTTACCAAAATGAATTTGAGCGTTTACTTTACAAAAATAAAACCAGTAAAGACAAATTAAGTGAAAAAGAAGTTCGTGAATACTTGGATTTGTACATCAATTTTAAATTAAAAGTAAAAGAAGCTAAAGTTTTAAAATTAGATACCAATAATAATTTTGTAACTGAATTAGCAGGTTACAGAAAGCAATTAAGTAATCCTTACCTAACTGATAAAAAAGTAAGTGAAAGTTTAATGCAAGAAGCATATCAACGTATGAAAACCGAAATTAACGGTAGCCATATTTTGTTATTTTGCAACGAAAATGCAAGTCCTGCTGATACTTTAGCAGCCTACAATAAATTATTAGATATTAGAAAACGTGCATCAAAAGGCGAAAATTTTGATTCGTTAGCTTCTAAATTTTCTGAAGATCCATCAGCAAAAAAAATGGGAGCAAAATTAGGGTGGTTTACTGTTTTTCAAATGGTTTATCCTTTCGAAAATCAATCATATAAAACAGCTAAAGGCGAAATTTCAATGCCTTTCCGCACTCAATTTGGTTACCATATTTTAAAGGTAAACGATAAAAGAACAGCTAGAGGCGAGGTAAAATTAGCACATATTATGATTAGAACGCAATATGATGCTGCACCTGAACAAATTCAAGATGCTCAAAATAAAGTAGATTCTATTTACGATCAAATAAAAAAAGGTGGAAATTTTGGTTCATTGGCCGAAATGTTTAGCCAAGATGAAGCAAGTAGCAAAAACAAAGGTGAAATGAATTGGGTAGCTAGTTTAAGTGGATATCCTGATGAATTTAAGGATATTGCATTCGGTTTAAATAAAGATGAAGTTTCAAAACCATTTAAAACCAACTTTGGCTTCCATATTGTTAAATTAATTGATAAACGTCCATTAGGTGAGTTTAAAGATGTTCAAGATGTAATTAAGCAAAAAACAAATAAAGATAGTCGCTCTGAAAGTTCAAAAGCAGCAGTTATAGCCCGTGTAAAAAAGGAAAATAACTACAAAGAAAACATGGCCACATTGAAATCATTTACAGCCACTATTGATTCTAATTTTATTAATGCCACTTGGAATTATGATGAAGAAAAAGTAAGCACCAATAATTTATTTACCATTGGTACAGCTCGTTTTACGGTAAAAGATTTTGCAGCATATTTAAAAGCTAATCAACAACCATTAGAAAAAGCATCAGTGCAAATGGCTGCCCAACACATGTTCCGCACTTGGGCCGATGAAAAATGTTTAGCTTACGAAGAATCAATTTTAGATACTAAGTACGAAGATTTTAGAAATGTAATGCAAGAATACAACGATGGTATTTTATTATTTGACTTAACAGATAAAAAAGTTTGGAGCAAAGCAGTTAGCGATACCATTGGTTTAGAGAAATTTTATGAAACTAACAAAAATAGCTACAGATGGAAAGATAGAGTTTCGTATAATATATACACTTGCTTAAATGAAAAAACTAAAGCAGAAGCTGTTAAAATGTTTAGCAAAGGAAAAACCGAAACTGAAATTTTTGCTAAATTGAACAAAAAAATAGCAGGAACAATTAGCAGTAAAGAGGTAAAAAGCGAACGTTCTGATGCTACTGCCGATAAGCTTTGGGATAAAAAAGGAGTAGTTGATATTGCCAATGCAGAAGGTAGTTTTAAATTTTATTTTGTACAAGGTGTAGTAAATAGCGAAGTTAAAACGTTAAAAGAAGCAAAAGGTATTGCTACAAGCGAATATCAAAACCAATTAGAAAAAGATTGGATTAAAGAATTAAGAGCTAAATATAATATTGTAATTAACGAAGAGACTGTAAAAGGTTTATTCTAACATATAAATTACATTTAATAAATTATATTGGAAAGCTATTTGAAATGTGTTTCAAATAGCTTTCCAATTTTAAAAAAGTGACAATTAAAAAAATAAAACGTGTTTAAAATAAGTAAGTTAATCATTCTTTTTGCCTTTGTTGTGTTGGCAAATATTTGTAAAGCTCAACCAGGCTCTGGCGAAACTATTGATGGTATTGTAGGTGTATTTGCTGATAAAATTATTTTGCATTCTGAAATTGAATTTGAATACCAACAGTTTTTAAAGGAATTTCCAGATAAAAGAAGTGATACCATTAGATGCGATATTTTGAAACAAAAACTAACCGAAAAATTGCTTTCAACCAAAGCTGAACTTGATTCTTTGCCACTTAGCGAAGAAAGAATTGATGGGGAATTAGACCAACGTATTCAATATTTTGCACGTCAGTTTGGAGGTGAAAAAGGGTTAGAAGAATTTTATGGTAAAAGCATTGCAGAAATAAAGCAAAACTACCGCGATAAAATTAGAACTAGTTTGCTAATGCAAGAAATGCAACAAAAAATATTGAAGGAAATTAAAGTTTCTCCAACCGATATCAAAACCTTTTTTAACTCTATAGAAAAAGATAGTTTGCCTTATTACAGCTCTGAGGTAGAAGTAGCGCAAATTATCATGGAGCCAAAAGTATCAAAAGAAGCCAAAGAAATAGCTTTTGGAAAGGTAAATGAATTAAGAGCACGATTGATAAATGGTGATAATTTTAGAACTATAGCTAAAATATATAGCGATGATAAAGGAAGCGCTGTTCAAGGTGGAGATTTAGGTTGGTTTGGTCGCGGAATGATGGTTCCTGAGTTTGAAGCCGCTGCCTTTAAAACACCTCAAGACAGTATTTCGAAGGTTATTGAAACCAAGTTTGGATACCATATTATTCAGCCAATTAAAAGACGTGGAGATGAAATAAATGCTCGCCACGTGTTAATTCGTCCTCAAATTTATAAAGCAGATATTGAATTGGCTAGAGAGCGAATAGATTCTATTTTAAATTTAATCAATATTGATACTATTTCGTTTGTAGATGCAGCTAAGAAATTCAGTACTGAAAAACGCACCGGTGCTAGAGGAGGTTTTTTGGCTAATCCAAATAACGGAAACACAAAAATTCCTGTTGATGAACTGCCTAAAGATGTGTTTTTAACCATTCAAGGTTTAAAACCAGGCGAGGTAAGTCAGCCAGAATTAACAACCATACAAAGTGCTACAGGTGAGCCAATTAAAGTATGGCGTATTTTGTACTTAAAATCAGAAAGTAAGCCTCATATAGCTAATCTGAAAGACGATTATCAAAAAATGCAAATAGCTGCTGAGGAAGATAAAAAACAGAAAACATTGAACCGTTGGATTGAAAAAAATAAAAAGCAATTTTACATTCAAGTTGCCGATGAATACAAATCATGTCCAAGTCTTCAAACATGGGAAAGTAATAATTAATTTTAAATCAAATTTATAGCATGTTATATCAAAACGATGTAGAAGCTGCTAAGGCTTTACACCAAAAATACGCTGAATTAAAAAAAGAAATTAGTAAGGTAATAGTTGGGCAAGAACATATTGTAGAGGCTTTACTTATTTCTATTTTTAGTAATGGCCACACTTTAATGGTAGGTTTGCCGGGTTTGGCAAAAACATTACTAGTGAAAACTTTAAGCCAAGTGTTAGATTTAAATTTTAACCGCATTCAGTTTACACCTGATTTAATGCCAAGCGATATTACAGGAAGCGAAATTTTAAATGAAAAACGTGAGTTTCAATTTTTAAAAGGACCTATTTTTGCTAATATTATTTTGGCAGATGAAATAAATCGTACACCTCCAAAAACGCAAGCAGCATTATTAGAGGCCATGCAGGAAAAAACCGTTACTATTAATGGAGAGTTGCACCATTTGCCAAGTCCATTTTTTGTTTTAGCTACTCAAAATCCTATTGAGCAAGAAGGAACGTATGCGCTACCTGAGGCCCAATTAGACCGCTTTATGTTCAATGTGTTTTTAGATTATCCAAGCTTTGAAGAAGAGGTAAATATTATAAAAGCTACCACTAGTAACAATAAAGTGGAGTTAACCAAAATTATTCATGGAACTGAAATTTTAGCTTTTCAAGATTTGGTTAGAAAAACGCCCGTAGCCGATAATGTAATTGAATATGCTGTAAAATTAGTTAGTAAAACCCGTCCTCAAAGTGAGTTTGCTACTGAGGAAATAAAGAAATACGTTGATTTTGGAGCGGGTCCACGTGCTGGACAATTTTTAATAATTGGTGCTAAAGCCCATGCGTTATTAAATGGAAAATACTCGCCTGATATTGAAAATGTAAAAGCTATTGCAATAAATATTTTGCGTCATAGAATAATCAAAAACTATCGTGCAGAGGCGGAAGGAATAAAAATTGAACAAATTATCAATGGCATTTTATAATTAAAGTACAAGATGATATTAACAAAAAAGGGCATTTGAAAAAAATGCCTTTTTTTGTTAATATTTGCCTAGTTATTTAGGCCTGTACGCACTTTCCTTCAGTATTTCATCCCAATTGTTGTTGTTCATTATTTCTGAAAGGGAGGCTCCCGTTTTTTTAGCATAGTTTTCAATTATTTTATAACCACAATAAACACCAATCATTGGGGCACTTTCTTGTGGTATTCCATCAGCCGAAGTAAAAGGAGCATCGGTGAGTAATCGCATATAATCAGATGGATTTTTATTATAAAGTAATTTTTTATCAATTAAATAACTCCATATTTGACCTTCACTTTCATTGCACCAATCCATTTGTGTTTTACTATATCCAAACACTATGGAATCAGGTATTTCAGGCATTATTTTTTTAGCAAAATAACGAACCTTACCTTCAAATAACATATAGGCAAAAAAGCGTTTATCTTTTAATTGAATATCAAAATTTGAAATGGCCATGGCCTTTAGGGTATTTGCCAGAATATAGTCTTTGGTCATTTTTTTTCGCATAAATTCAGGGAATTCGGCAGGATAGTACGGATAATCTTTACCTAAATACATATCTAATCCAATACCTATTATGCTATCGTAAGCGCAATGAGCCTCGGTAAATTCTGATAAATAAGAAACAAATTGAGGCGCTTTAGCCTCAGGAAATTCCTTTTTATACCTATCCATTGCCACCGATAATCCATCCTCCAAATCATTTAAATTTGGATATAAGCTGTCAATCTCGTGTTTTAATATTTGAATACTTGGATATTTAATAAACCCCATTAACATTTTTTCGTAATATGGATCATTGGTTTCGGGCAATAAACCTAAAGTGTTTTCGCAGTAGCCAAAATAAAACTCTTTGTACTTTTTAGCTAAATTACTAAAATGGTTTTCTGTAATATGAACGGTATCAATTGGAATTAAATCTTGTTCAAATCGTTTTATTGTGATGTGTTCTGCATCTTTAGCCTGACTCGATATACTTGAATTATTACCACAAGCAGCTAAAAAACAAATACTTAAACCGGCTAAAAAAATCTTACTATTTTTATTAAAACTATCAATAAATTGCAATGCATTCATGGAAACAAAAATATGAGAATAAAAAACATTTTAGCCGTAATTATTTGTAGTTTTATATTAAAATATACAAATGCACAAGTTACCGATGAATCGAGATATGAATTTGGTTTGAGAATAGCACCACAAATAAGTTGGAGTAGCCCTGATAGTAAAAGTTTAGAAAATGGTGGCGGTAGCCTTGATTGGAATTATGGTTTTCATATAGCCAAAAAATTTACTAGTCGCTATGCCATTGCCTTTGAGGTAAATGTAATTAATATGACTTCTAAAATTAAGTTTACCGATTCGTTAAATATTTTCACTTCAAAAATTTCGGGTGGAAGCGCACCAACTAATGACTTGGCTATAAATTATAACTTGCGTTATGTACAAGTGCCAATTATTTTTAAAATGTACACCGATGAATTTAAAGATAAATGGCGCGTTTACGGTGAGTTTGGAGTTGGTTTAGGTTTTTTAGTACGAAGCAAAGCTGATGTAAATTCAAGTGTTTTAAATTTAACCAATGTGGATGTAGATAACCCAGATAAAGTGGATGAGTTTTTTATTAATCAAAGTACATTTAGCAAAAATTACAGCACTAAAGTGAACTTTTTACGTCCTTCATTTATAATCGGTGGAGGTGTTTTATATGATTTATTTGGAGAGACCAAAGCTTATGCTGGCTTAAGATATGATGGAGGTTTAGTAGATTATATGGATGCTGATAAATGGACTGCGAATAACAGTTTTACTTCATTAAATCTTGGAATAATTTTTTAAATCAATCATTATTTTGGTTGGTTATTGCTAAAAGCAAATTATACGTATTTTGAAAATTACACTTGCACAATTGAATTACCACACAGGTAATTTTGAATTGAATACTCGAAAAATATTAGATGCTATTAACAAGGCTAAATTAGAAAATGCCGATTTAGTGGTTTTTTCTGAATTATCAGTTTGTGGTTATCCTCCTCGCGATTTTCTAGAGTTTAATGATTTTATAAATTTATGTATCGAAAGTGTTCAGCTTATTGCTGAACAATGTGTTGGAATAGCCGCAATTATTGGTGCTCCAACTGTTAACCCAAAAGTTGAAGGTAAAGATTTATATAATTCTGCATACTTTTTAGCAGATGGAAAAGTGCAACAAATTATTCATAAAACATTATTGCCAAATTACGATGTGTTTGATGAATACCGATATTTTGAACCTAACAGAACTTTTGAAATCGTAAATTATAAAGGCAAAAAATTAGCGGTTACAATTTGCGAAGATTTATGGAATTTGAGTGAAAATCCTATGTATATCAACTCACCAATGGGTGAATTGATAAATCAAAATCCTGATTGCATTATCAATATTGCGGCTTCACCTTATAGTAAAGTTCAAATAAATACAAGGCTAAGTGTATTAAAAAACAATGCTGTAAAATATAATTTACCATTGCTTTATGTTAACCATATTGGAGCACAAACACAATTAATTTTTGATGGAGGAAGTTGTGCTTTAAATAGCAATGGCAAGCTTGTTAGTCAATTGAGACATTTTGAGGAAGATGTAATTTCTGTTGATTTAAATGAATTGAATATTCAAAATTCCATTACTGAAACAGCACAAACCAATCAAATCAATTACCAAAATATTGAGCAAGCTTTGGTATTAGGTATTAAAGAATATTTCAGGAAGCAAGGATTTAGTAAAGCCATTTTAGGACTTTCGGGTGGTGTTGATTCAGCTTTGGTGTTATGCTTAGCAGCTAAAGCATTAGGAGCTGAAAATGTGTTGGCTGTTATGCTTCCTTCGCAATACAGCAGCGATCATTCTGTTTCAGATTCGCAAAAATTGGTTGAGAATTTAGGCGTAAAAAGCGATTTAATTTCCATTGAAAATACTTTTGCAGCATTGCAGCAAACTTTAAGTAAGCAGTTTAAAAATACAGAATTTAATATTGCAGAAGAAAACATGCAAAGCCGCAGCCGTGCTGTTATTTTAATGGCTTTGGCCAATAAATTTGGTTATATTTTATTAAACACGTCTAATAAAAGTGAGCTTGCTGTAGGTTATGGAACATTGTATGGCGATATGTGTGGCGGTATTTCCGTAATTGGCGATTTGTATAAAACGGAAGTATACTCACTTTGTGAATACATAAACCGAAATGAAGAAATCATTCCTAAAAATATACTAACCAAAGCTCCAAGTGCAGAGTTAAGACCAAATCAGAAAGACAGCGATTCATTGCCTGATTA
>JBGSBN010000102.1:0-11260 GCA_041730515.1 Methylacidiphilales bacterium
AAAGGAAAAAGAAAGATATTATGTATCGAATGCTGTGAAAATGATACAGGAGAAGAGGTTAAAAGCTTGAGTGATGATGTAATGTGTAGACAAGTAAAAATAAGAGATAAAAGCGAAATGAAAAAGATAGTAAAATTTGAAAATTATATACAAACTGACGAATCGTGCTGCGCACTTTCCAATTATGTTGGTCCTACAGATAGCATTGATTTTGGTACAATGGATACTTACATTATTTTGAAAATACCTCAACTGGCAATGATATTAGTTTTACAAAGCGTGATAGCAATTATTTTAACATCAATTGTGGAATACAAATTGCTCCGCAATTAGTTGATTTAAATAAAGATGGAAAATTGGATTTAGTAATAGGTAAATACAATGGAACTTTGGCTTATTATCAAAATAATGGAACTGTAACACTTCCTAATTTTAACGCTACTCCAACAATAGATTCATTAGGTAAAATCAGCGTTCGCTCTCGCGAAGATACTTATGGAAATGCCATTCCTTGCGTTTTCGATATTGATAATGATGGAATATTTGAAGCTTTAATTGGAAGCTATAGCAAAAGCGTAGTTTTATATACCGATATTACTAGTAACCCCGATATTAAAGCAAGAAGAATTGCTAATATTTTTAAAGATGATACCGACATGGCAGCTGATAGTATTATGCAAGGAATTTATTCAAGTGTAACCATTGCCAATATTGATGCAGATGCTAGTCCGGAGGTGTTAATTGGTAACCAACGTGGTGGATTACGTTTATATAAATGCAATATTTTAGGTAAAATTAGTTTGTCGGCTTCAAACGATTTAGGAGAACAAACATTTGAAGCTAAAATTTATCCTAATCCAGCTAAAAATAAATTGACCATAGAAACCGATTTGTTTAACGAAAAAGCACAAGTTAGTGTTATTAATATTTTGGGCGCAACAGTTATCAGTCAACCAATGGCAAAAGGAACTCAAACTGCAACTATTGACTTAATAAACCTAAATGCTGGAGTTTATTTTGTAAAAATTCAAACTGAAACAGGCAAACAATTAGTGAAACGTTTGGTGATTGAGTAGAGTTACTAACCGTTGGCTTCGCTCAAAACGAAGGCATTGGTAAATATTTTTTTATTATTTCAATTTCTTCTTATTGGTAGCTGGAGGTAAAAAATTCTCTCCTGTAACTACATTTTTTCCTGTTTGTTCTTCTAATTGCAATCGTGCATTTTTGGCAATTTTGCCACCTTTTTTACTTGCTTTTGCATTTTCTTGTAAGCCTTTTGAATCATCAGTCTCCGCTATTTGTCGTGTAGATAGTTCAGCCAAAGCTGTAAAAATCAATTCTGCTTCACTCATGTGATCACGCAGGTTTTGAGACTTTAATCCTTTCAAATCTTTGTGGTTTTTTACCGTTAAACCCGTCCATTCTTCATGAATAATATTGGTAAGCAAATTCATCAGCTTTTTCAACACCACTTTCTTTCCAATAATCCGTTAATTTGTTTCGGGTTTCTTGCCCCGTCATTCTTTGCTGAATCCATTTTTCAGAACGACCTAACTTTTGCCAATTTTCCCTTGCCCTATCTATGCTCTGACTCGGATCGGCTATTTCTTTCATGCGTTCATATCCAACCTTTGCCAACCATTGTTTAAACGGTTCTGCCTTTGGTGATGGAATGGATTGAATTAGGCGGAAAACTTGTTCTGCATTACCTACATCTGTAAGCCGCATTTTACCATCTTCTGCTTCTAATTTCAACTGGTTGCAATTTGTAACCGTTTCATTTCCTTCCTTAACTAGCCTATTTTTCAATACTTTCCAGTAATTTCTTGCTCTGTCTGTAGAGGGCTGATCTGTTAAAATACCTACAATATCTACAATACTGAAATACCAAACTTCTTCTTGCTCATTCCATTGTGAACGTACTTTTTTACTCTCAAATAATTTTAGGTTACTCATGGCTTTGATTGGTTGATTTTCAAAAATAATAAACTCTTTCTTTTACTTGAATATTATTTTCAATATTTATCACCGATGCCTTCGCTTCAAGCGAAGGCATCGGTTTAACTTACTTCAAAACACCCAATAATCCCAGTAATCCACCGGTATGAATACAAAGAATTTTGGAGTTTGGTTCAAAATAATCTTGTTCTGCTAAAGTGAAAACTGCCTTAATCATTTTGGCAGTATAAACTTGGTCTAATAAAATACCTGTTTTGCTTGCAAAATATTTGATAAAATCAAATAATTCGGGATTGGCTTTAGCATATCCACCTTCATGGAATTGGTGATGAATTTTATAGTAATTTTCCAATTCATTTTCCTTTAAATGTGCATCAATTTCTTCTGCTCCTTTTAGCACACAAATTCCTTCTGCTTTGGTTGGTAAGCCTTTGTTTTTTATGGCTTGCGCAATTCCTTGCAAAGTAGTTGCTGTTCCCACTGCACAAAATATTTTATCGTAAGTTTCGGTTAATTCTGTAACTATTTCTCCGCAACCTTTTGTGCCAAATGGTCCTGCCCCACCTTCATCTATAAAATAAGCATTTTCGTTATTTGAAAAGTGTTTGTCAAACAATTCTACTTTATTTTTATAAGCAGTTCTATCTACAAAAATCAACTCCATTCCCCATAATTTATTCAAAGCCAACATTTGATTTGAAACCACTTCGCCTCTAATAAAAGCGGTGGTTTTAAAACCAAACAAAGCACCTGCACAAGCCAAAGCGTTTAAATGATTGCTGTAAGCACCGCCAAAACTAACCAAATGGGTTTTGTTTTTTTGAACCGCATCTTGCAAAGCAAATTTCAGTTTGCGCCATTTGTTTCCGCTTATGTATGGATGAATTTGGTCATCGCGTTTAATATATACTTGAATTTTTTTTTGTTCAAATAATTCAAAATGTAATTTTTCAACAGGCGAGTTTATATTAATCATGTAAGGATTTTTTTTATGATGGATTATTTGATGATTAATTAGTGTTTTAATTGAATAGTTATTACATTATGAGTAATTGTTGATCTTGTTGATCCATGAAAGTAATAAGGCTTTCCTTTTTTGAAAAAACCAGTTTTCCCATACCCATGAGTTTTAGTTATTAGAAATTTATAATTTGATTGCTTCCATTTGGCATTACAAAAATATTTCCTGCCATTTATTAAATATGAAGTTGATATGGGCTTAGCATTTTTTTTACTTATTCTGTCTATTTTATATTTTCTAGTTGTCTTGAAATTTTGTGCTAAAGTGTCTTTTTGAATATAAAAATAGTTTGTGGTTATCCAGTTTGTATCAAGATATGGCTTATCAAACACGAATATTTTTGAAATACTTAGTGTATCAGAAATTAGTTGATAGCTGTTGAAAATCTCTAAAAATCCACCTTTTTTGTCTATTGAAATTCTAATAGTTGATGTATCATTTATAATTGCTAATTTACATGTTAAACCGATATCATTTACTAAGCACAAATCACTATTAATTATAAATGGTCTTAGTTTATTTTGACCTTGAGTTTTTATATAAAACTCTTGATATCCATTATAATCAACAGTGTCAATATGTAATATAATATTTCGGGTTTGTGCAATACTATAATTTACAAAAATTGATTGAATAATAAAGCACAAAATTGAAGGTAAAAATAGTCGTATCATTCTTTTATCGCTTAAAACGAAATAATCTTCTGATAAAACTAGATTGATTTGCCCACAATAAAATAGCCATTAACAAAATAGGATAAATATGAATTCTGTAGCGCGAAACGCCTAATACACCAGTGGTTAATAGAAAATACATCACAAAAATGGCAATTAATAATTTTAAAAAAGTAGGGGAGTGGGTTTTGAGTAAAAACAACGCAAATACGATTACTACTAAAATATTCCAACAAATTAATATCGCTAAAGCCAATAGACCCCAAAAGTTGATTCCCAGTAAAAATTGGAGTGTAGCTTTTATTCCATATTGCTGTAGTGTTTGATACATTCCTAATGCATTATCGTTATTGGCGTTAAACAATTTGTATAAATCGTACCTTCCTGGGTCAAACGTAAAAGTTAAACAACCTTTTACGTATACTTTTAAAAAGGCCATTTTGTGGTTCAATAAAAAATAATTGCAACTACTATCTATATATTGATATCGTTCAGCTAAAGTGGTCTGCTGCTCAGATTGGCTTACAATGGCAGATGCGATGCTATCAGCATAATCCGGTCCATAAGAATTGGCAGCGGAATATTTAACCAAACAGCGCACTGCTGCAAACGATTTCATACTTGTAAACTGAAAATAACCTGTTTCTTTTTGCACCGCATAACTTAAACTAACATACGCAATGGCAGGGAAAATAAGTATGTAGGCAATGTATATTTTCGGAAAGTTTTTTATAAAAAGTAATATAACGCATACAATTAAACCAATTAATATACTAACTGGTTTGGTAATTAGCGAAATAGAAATGATTAATCCAATTACTAATGCCTTGCTAATAGCAGGTTTTTGGTAAATTGAATAGGTAGTTTTAAAAAGTAAAAAAATCAAAATCTCAAATATGGTATCGCTCATAATGGTATTAGCATATACAAAATGAGCGGGATAAAATACAAGACAAATTGGTAAAATAACATTCGTAATTTTTGGTTTTACGCCAAGGTCGGAAATGGTTTTTAAAACATTTATTATTAGTAATATGGCTAGGATATTTTGAATGAATAAAACAGAATAATCTGACTGATAAATAGCTTTGCATGCAATAATAAAAAAAGCATAAAAAGGCGGACGTAAAGCAAAATAATCGTTTTGAATAGGTTGCATTAAATCGCCTGCATAAAGGCTGTGGTATTTTAATAAATTTTGAGCTTGAAACAGATATCCGGGAGAGTCGATTGTATAAATTCCATTAAAGTATAATGCAATTAAAAAGTATAGTAAATGAATTGAAACAATAAATATGCTTAAAAATTTATATTGTTGTAGGGTTTTTATCACATTGCGAAATTATTATTTTACAATTGATAATTTATAGTATTTATTTAATGGAAAAACTATTTAACAAGTATATTTTAGTAATTATTGCTGGTTTGCAATTGGTATTGTTTTTTGTAATTAAAAACGATCCTTTTCATGGCGATGCTGTTACATCCACAGCCAGAGCTGCGCTTAATATTTATAATAATAATTTGCAAACTATCTGGTATCCCGCCAATTTTGATCCAGGGCATCCAACATTGTTTCCATATTTACTAGCTTGTAGTTGGATGATTTTTGGAAAGTCGTTGGTTGTAAGTCATTTTATAATCATACTTATTTCTTTTTTTATTCTATTTATTACTAGAAAAATTGCCTTGCATTATTGCAACGAAACCAAAGCCAACTTAGCTACTTTGTTAGCAGGTTGTTATTCTATATTTGTGGCTCAGCAAGCATTATTACTTAATACGCCATTGTTTTACTTGTTTGTATTATTGGCATTTTATTATTTAATAAAACATCAAAAAGCAGGTTTTGTAATTAGCACAGTGTTAATGGAATTAACCCATTTACAAGCTAATTTTTTCTTATTGGCATTTGGCATTATTTATTGTTACCAAGTTTTTAAAAACAAAGAAACAATTGCCCAATTTTTTAAAAATGGATTGTTACTTTTTCTACCAGCTGTAACGGTTTTAGGTATTTGGTTATACGTTCATCAACAGCATTTTGGTTGGGCATTTTTATCGCCTAATTATACCGAACATAATGACATAAAAGGAATGAAGCAGTTTGTTCAAAGTGTATTTTTAATTATTTGGCGTTTGGTTGATAATGGCATGTTAACTGTTTATGGGTTGCTTGTTTTTTTATTTTTCAAACAAAAATTAAATAAGGAACTGTTTATTTTTAGTTCAATTATATTAGTGGTAAATAGCCTTTGCATGGCTATATTTTTGTACAATACCATTGGACATAGGTACTTTATGATAAGCCAATTTTTATTTATTGTTTTATTAATAGATGCAAGTAATAAAAAACAACTAAAATGGATTACTTCTTTCGTATTTGTTAGTTTAATTATTGGTAATTGGATGTACTATCCGGGTAAAGTAATTGCAGATACCAATTTACAATACCGTAATTTTTTTAAACTCGAACAACAATTAAAAAGTAATTTCGATTCGATTCAATTTTATTCTTACGCTCCCATTAGCTCGAGCGCGGATATTCGCTATTTAGATTTAGCGAAAGGTTTAAAAATTAGTTCGTTAAACGACTTAGATTTAGATACCATTCCAGCATTGCTTCAATCTAACGTGAATGCTGAATTTAGCAAACCCCAACGCGATTTTTTATATAATAATTGGTATGGAAATAGTTATGAAAATGGTGCGGTATACGTGAACGTGTTTTTGAATCCTAAATTTTACAGTAAACCCAATTGGTTTAAGTTAAGAGAGCCTTCATTTTTTGAAAAAAAATTACAGGAAATAAAGTATAAAATAAGAGGGGAATAATTTTTCTTTCCAATTAATAGATGGTTATTCTTCACTAATGATTAACTAACCTTTTTTTGATTTGGGATTGATATAAAATTGCAATGTTTTTTGGAAATACCCATTTGGTTTTTTGCGAAATAAATTAGTGGCTAACAAATGAATATGCAACAGGTTGAAATGCCTTTATAATTTGTCATTCCCAATTTATTAATGTTTTAAAAATCAATGTTTTTATTCGTTTAGATTTTTTTAAAAAAATACTTTTATTGGTTTTATTTTATATATTTGATATGTTTTTTAATATTATTTTATAAAATGGAGTTAGCTAAGAGAATTAAATTGATTAGAAAAGCGGCAAATCTTACCCAATTAGAAATGGCCGAAAAATTGGGTGTTTCACAGCCTAGTTACAGCGAAATGGAAACAAAGGCAGGTAATTGCGCTTTTTATACCTTGCAAAAAGTAGCTGAAGCTTTAAATGTTTCGGTTCCTTTTTTAGTTGATGTGAAAAATACAGAATATAAAGAGAAACCAAAAAGAAAATTGGCCAATACTATAAAAGTTGAAAAATCTAAATTAAAGGTAGAATAGCATTTTTTGTAGCTTTGCCTATAGATAAAATTCTTTAGTTATTTTAGTAATTGGAGTCTTGTTAAATTGTATCTCCATTCATTCCTTTTATTTTATCCTCAGTATTAGTAGCTAATTTATTGGCTAAATTGAAATATATGGGGCAATAAATTCCACCATCATTCCATTTCTAAAACAATTCATTCACTGTTTATTGCTTCCTTGTGGTTATTTCATTGTTAAATGATAACCTACCAAAATAATTCAGAAAAATTTTTAAAACAAATAACACCAGCTATAGTTTACAAAGTATATTTAAACCTACAAATTATGAAAAAAATATTTCTTTTACTTTTTATGGCGGCTTTTACAACATTAAGCTACGCTCAAACCAGTTGCTGCACTATTACTGTAAGTAACCAAAATTCAGTTCTAGCCATGAACGAAGATTTTGCAGCTAAACACGCGGTTCCATTGCCTTTTAAGTTAGAACAGCCCAAAGGCGAAATGATTACTTTTAATACCAAAGATAGTTCAATGGGTAATGCTTATTTTATTAAAGCAAACAATCCAACTAAAAAAGTATTATTTGTGTTTCATGAATGGTGGGGATTAAACGATTATATTAGACAAGAAGCGGAAACATTTGCAGCAGAAATGGGCGATGTAGATGTATATGCTATCGATTTATACGATGGGCAAATAGCTACCGATGTTCCTACAGCACAAAAATTAATGATGGGTTTGAAGCAAGAGCGTGCATCGGCTATTGTTAGCGGAATAATTGCTAAAATTGGCAAAGACAAATCTATTGTTTCTATTGGTTGGTGTATGGGTGGTGCTTGGAGTTTGCAAAGCGCTTTGTTGGCAAGTAAGCAAGCCAAAGGTTGTGTTATGTATTATGGAATGCCCGAAAAGAGTATTGAACGCCTTAAAACTTTAAATTGTGATGTGTTGGGTATTTTTGCCAAACAAGATCAGTTTATTAATAGTGATTTGGTAAAAACATTTGAAGCCAATATGATATTAGCTAAAAAGAAATTAACTGTTTATAATTACGATGCGGACCATGCTTTTGCTAATCCTAGTAATCCTAAGTTTAACAAAGAATTTTCGGCCGATGCACATGCTAAAGCATTGGTCTTTTTGAAAGCTAAATTATAGTTAATTAAATAGCCAAAAAACTAAAACCACCATTACAATCCTGACAAGTAAATAGGATGTAATGGTGGTTTTTTTATGGCCTAATGAATTGTTTAAAAGCAATTTTGATTCAAAGTGATGTTTGTAATGCCAATAACGCCTTGCGTGATGGTCTTATCTCTTTTTTGCATCGGAATTAAATTCCATATTCCTTCAAATTTAACTTTAGTATTTTATGCAGTTATGCGATTGTTTTTATACAAGTTATGGATTAGCAAAACAAGGTAACCAAATAATACAGCTCCCAAAATCAAAGCATTGTTCATAATTCCATCTACCGAAAAAGATAGTTTTATTAATATAGTTGAAATTATAAAGCCTGAGTTTCTAATTATTTTTTCAAATTCATCGGAATAAAAAAACGAGAACAATAGCAGTATAACATCTATTATAATAAGTACCATAAAAAAGTCTTCGAAAAATATATTATTGATATTTTTGAAGGTGGTAATATTGTTCCAATGATCTTGAACAGAGGTTACCAGCCAACTCGAAAAAGAGTAAATGGCCAATACCACCAAAACAGGAATTAACACCATGGCAATGCTTCTCTTTAAGCTTATAAACTTGTTTTTGTTAAATTTATCGTGTGGTATTTTTTCATTTTCAGGCGCTGTTTGTTTATCTATTTTTTTATAAAATAAATGAATTAAATAAAATAGCACTAATGTGGTAAATACATCATAAGTAAATTGTAAGTCGTTTTCTAGCTTAAACCAATTAACAGACATTTCAATATTTCCTATGTCTTTAAATATACGTCTTATCACAATTAATGTAATTATTTCATATTGTTTTCCAATATAAATTGAAATAGATTTAGGTAAGTAAAATACCAACAAAAAAACCTCATAAACCAATATAAATGAAAAAGGAGTATATACAGCAGAAATAAAGCTTTTGGTTAATTTTGAAGATATATGTATCAAATTTTGACTTACTAGTAATATGACCAATAAGTGGATTAAAAAGCTAATAATGGCAATGGATATTATAATCCTTTCTAATTTTTCTCTAAATGCTTCGGATAAAAAGTTTTCAACTATTTTTTTCATATTACTTTTATTGCTTTAAACTAGCTGTTTGCTTTTTGTTTATGGTAAAAGTAATGCATACTCCATACATGAGGCATACTTAAACATGATAGGACAATAAAAAATATTCCTAAGTAATTTACACCAGCAAAAAGCGTAAAAAACAATATTATTACAAGTCCGCCAACACTAAATGGCAGTGCTTTTAATATTAAGTTTGATGATTTTTCATTTAACCCTTGTTTTAAATGTTTCCAACCATGCATGCTATGTTGTCCCACAAAATAAATTCCAAATGAAATTAATAAAGGAAGCATAGCAGATAGCAATAAATAAATTAAAGTGAGTATCATTAATTTTGATTTATTTAAAATAGCTAAAGTGAAACCCGCAGCAACAGTAATAATTTGTGTGGTGTAAAGTTGGTTTTGTGAAATATTATTAATAAAATTATCTACAGGAAAATTGGGTATTTGTACCAATACTAAATTCAATTCCTTAAAATGGAAAATTAAGATAATTGTCAGTGTTATCAATCCCCATAATAGTGATTGTGGCCCATTTTGCAAATTCCATTCCTTATAATCAGCTTGCCCAAAATGCCAAGCTGAATACATAATAAAAATAAGCAATGCTAAAGTAGGAACTATATACCAAACTAAACCAATGAAGGCGCTTTTGAGTAGATAATTCGCTATAAAATAAGTGTATTCTTTTTTATTTGGGTTTATTTTTTGTGTTAAATGGTCTAGTGCGCCATGAAAAAGCCCAACGCTACAAAATCCTAAACCAATGAATAACCATGAAATGGTTTCTAGCTTAAAATAAGTAAGAAATAAGGTTAAGAAAGTAAATATAAAAGGTAATATTAAAACCGGTATTTTTTTTACTTGTTCAACAACATCAAAAATGGCAGTTTTTATAAACACCCGTTTGGGTAGTTTTATAAAAATGGAAACCTCTTGAGAAAATGTTGTTTTTTCACTCATAAAGTTTAACACATTTACCATGGGAACTTTACTGAATAATGTTTCAAAAATGGGTTTGCCCCATTCTGGTTGATCGTTTAAAATTTTAAGAAGTAACCTATCGTAAAATTCAAACCTTTGTTTTTTTGTGGCTCTTTCTAACGAACAATTTTTTTTCAAGTTTTCAGCTATATTAATTGCATCGTTAGCCATGGCATGAAAGGCGTAGCCTGTGGTGGCTTTTAATAAATTGGCATTTGCACCCATGTTAATCCAATTAGTTCCAAAATCTTTTGTTTCCATTTTGGCAGTGGACATAGGTATAATCCCTTGCTCGGTTTCAATTATTTCGAAAGTAATTCCTAACTTGTTTACATAATCATTAAATATTGGCAATGCATCTTCCTTTTTTAAAAGTGTATTACCAAACCTTGTAACTTCTATCAATGCATAATTGGTAGTAAACGGAAGTATGTAAATAAATTGGGTGGCATTATTTTGTTCCACCCTAAAATCCATCATCATCATGGAATTAATATCAAAAAAGTCATTTGTAGTTTTTATTTTCCAACCATAAAAGGATTGAAACAAATGGCTTTGAGCTTTTTGGGGAACTAAAAAATTTGGCGGACGACTATCAAAAACTTTTTCAACGTAGATAATACTATCGTTTAAATTTATTTCAAATAATCCATCAATAATTGTTGGATTTTCTGTTAAAGAGGTATTGTATAAACTTAATTCATACTCGTTCAATACATTTTTAGTAATGTTATATAAATCAATTGATTTTACATAATAATATCTAAGCGGGTTGATGTTTTGCTTTGCAATTCCACCAATCTCCACTTCATCCCAACTTTTACAAACAAGTGTTTCTAATTTTAGTCTAAAAAGTTCTTCCTCACTTGCCCAAATACAAAAAGTTTTATCATTGGTGTTTTTGTTACTTGGTTCAATAATGGCAATGGTTTTACCTTTAAGCATTCCATTTTCGTGAAGCCTTAATAT
>JBGSBN010000103.1:0-11235 GCA_041730515.1 Methylacidiphilales bacterium
GTATTTTCAATAGCCATTACATCGCGTAAATCCTCTACCACACAAACCAATTCACTATTGCGTTTATGGCTTTGGCAAATATTACATAATTCACCATCGCTAACATTATGGCACCGATTACAGTATTTTATCAGAGTTCTAACTTGTTCAACAGCTTGAGCTAGTTTAATTACATCTTGAGGTTCTTGCTTTAAAATATGCAATACCATGCGCAGTGCTGATTTTTTACCAACACCAGGAAATTTGGATAATTGATTTACAGCCTCTTCAATTAAGGCAGAAGGAAAGTTCATATTTAAACTGCTACCGCTCCTTTTATGGCTGGATGTGGATTGTAATTTTCTAATTCAAAATCCTCGTATTTAAAATCAAAAATGGATTTAACTTCTTTATTGATTTTCATGGTTGGATAAGGCCTTAAATCTCTACTTAATTGCAACTCTACTTGTTCAAAATGGTTGCTGTAAATATGTGAATCACCAAAGGTGTGTATAAAATCGCCTGGCTCTAAATTACAAACTTGAGCTATCATTAAAGTTAATAAAGCATAACTTGCAATATTAAATGGCACACCCAAAAACATATCTGCACTGCGTTGGTATAATTGGCAGCTCAATTTTCCATTGGCTACATAAAACTGAAAAAATGCGTGACATGGCATTAAGGCCATTTTAGGTAAGTCGGCCACATTCCAAGCACTTACTATCATCCTACGGCTATCAGGATTGTTTTTTAAAGTTTCAATTACTTCGCTTAATTGATCAATAGTTCCACCATCAGGTTTTGGCCAATTACGCCATTGGTGGCCATAAACTGGTCCTAGATTTCCGTCTTTATCTGCCCATTCATCCCATATCTTCACCCCATTATCGGTTAAAAATTTAGTATTGGTATCGCCTTTTATGAACCAAAGTAATTCGTATATAATTGATTTTAAATGAACTTTTTTTGAAGAAATTAGCGGAAACCCTTGGCTTAAATCAAACCTAATTTGTGCTCCAAAAATACTGCGAGTGCCAGTGCCAGTTCTGTCGCTTTTTTCGGCACCTTTCGTATATACATGTTTTAATAATTCTTCGTATTGATTCATTTTTATGATTTATTATTTACAAATAAAAACAATTATTTAGCCAACAAATGAGCATTTTTTAAACATTATTCAACATAAAAAACAAAGCCTTTAATCATGATAAGAATAAAGGCTTTGTTGTTAAATAGTATCTGCGCAATCAGTGTAATCTGTGGCTAAATCTAAGCTGCTTGAAAAGTTTTGTACTTTAATGCTTCAATTTTGCTTTTTGCATAGGTCAAATCAATTACAATTTTTCCTTTATTAGCTAAATCAGGTGCATTGTACATAAGGTCAAGCATTATTGCTTCGCAAATACTGCGCAATCCTCTTGCACCTAATTTAAAATCAAAAGCAGTATCAACTATTAGTTCAACTACCTCATCGGTAAATTGTAATTCTATTTTTTCTAAATCAAATAAATGTTTGTATTGCTTGGTTAAAGCGTTTTTAGGTTCCGTTAATATATTGCGAAGTGCTTCTTTATCTAAAGGATTTAAATGACATAAAACCGGCAAGCGACCAATAATTTCTGGTATTAAACCAAAGCTTCTTAAATCGGCAGGACTAATGTATTGCAACATGTTTTTGTCGTTTATTTTATCTAAATCGTCTTCATTTTTAAAGCCAATTGCTTGGGTTTGTAACCTGCGTGCAATATGTCTATCAATGCCATCAAAAGCACCACCACAAATAAATAAAATATTACTGGTGTTTATTTGAATCATTTTTTGGTCAGGATGCTTGCGGCCGCCTTGCGGTGGCACATTGGCAATAGTTCCTTCTAAAATTTTAAGTAAAGCTTGCTGCACTCCTTCGCCACTCACATCGCGGGTTATACTTGGGTTATCGCTTTTGCGACTAATTTTATCAATTTCATCAATATAAACAATTCCGCGCTCAGCAGCTTCTACATTGTAATCAGCAGCTTGTAACAAACGACTTAAAATACTTTCCACATCTTCGCCCACATAACCAGCTTCGGTAATTACAGTAGCATCGGCAATACAGAAAGGAACATCTAATACCTTTGCTAACGTTTTTGCTAATAAAGTTTTACCAGTTCCGGTTTCGCCTACTAACATTACATTGCTTTTTTCAATTTCTATATCGCCTTTTTTGCTTTTGGCTAATAAGCGCTTAAAATGGTTGTAAACAGCCACACAAAGTACTTTTTTAGCTTCGTCTTGGCCAATTACATATTCATCTAAATGTGCTTTAATTTGAGCAGGTTTTAGTAATACCAATTTGTTTAGTGGAGTTGACGATTTTACATCAGCATCTTCACTAATTATTCTGTATGCTTGTTTGGTGCAATCCTCGCAAATTAGCGCGTCTAATCCAGCAATTAAAAATTGCACATCACTTCTTCCACGTCCACAAAACGAACATTTATCCTCGGTTTTCTTTGCCATTAATTGTATAGAGCTAGGTAATTTTTATAAATAGCTTGCAAATATAATACAATGAAATGCTATTTTTGTTTGTTTTTTAAAATCTATCTAAAGTTTAATACCGCTTATAAATTCGTTCTAATCCAATAATTTAATGGGAGCGTCATTAACCATTGTAATTTACAAAATAGTTTAGGACTATTTTGTAAATACAATTGGTATAATTTACTAGTTTGAAGTACTTTGTGATATTTTAAAAAATGCTCAAACACCAATGCGATTATCAAATTTTAAAATAGAACAAATTATAACAAAACCAGGATTTTTACAAAATAGCGCAAATAATGGTTTGGTTTTAATAGCATGGGGGTTAGTACTTATTTGTATTATCCCTTTGATTATTATTGTTTTAGTATTTTTTCTAGTAATTTCAATTATAAATTTATTTTTTAATAAGGACAATGAACATGAGGCTGAAATAGAAGATGATGGTTTCAATATTTGGTATCCATTTTATGAAAACGATTTTATAAAAATTGATGCAATGGAAATTATTCCTGAAGATGAATTTAATAATGATAGATGGCACGGTCCAACATTGATTAAATTTCAGTCAGTACCCAGTATTCAGTTGTTTGAATCAACTTATTTTAACAGCGAAATTTTTATTTTTTGTAACACATTAATTGTTTGTTTGGTAGATAAAGACTTAAAAATTAGAGAGTCTGAAATTTTTCAAGTAGATTTAATTACTTTAGAGGTTAAAGGTATTGCTGTATTAGACGAATTTTACCAAATTTCGTTCGAATTAATTGATGTAAATAAATTGAAATTGATTTGTAATAGAAATAAAAAGATTGAAATAATAATCACAAACGAAGTAGAATAAGTTTAACAAAAAAGCCGACTTAAAAATAATTTCTAAGTCGGCTTGTTATTTTAAATCCGAATAAATTACTTCACTAGCTTAATGCTATTATTGTAATTTGTACCAGCAATATTTATAAAATAAATGCCTTTAGTTAAACCATTCAATTCACTTAAACTAATTGTGTTTTCACCCATGTTACAATCAACCGTTTTACTCAAAACTTGACTGCCACTTAAGTTAAATACTGAAATTACAAATTCTTCATTTTCAGTAGTATTAATTGTTAATGCAGTAGTTTCAGTTAATGGATTTGGATAAACCGAAACTAAAGTTTGATTGGCCTTATTTTGGCTCACAGTTACTGTTTTCGAATATTCAAATTTACCATCATTGTCAATCATTTTTAACCTATAGTAAAGTGTGTTGGCATTTAATTGCTCAAATGCATTTAGATGAATAAAACTATACTGAGTTAATGAATTGGTATTGCCTCTGGCTTTGGTATCATTTATTTTAGTAAAAACAGTTCCGTTAATACTTACTTCTAACTCGTATTTACTTGCATTTATTTCTTGGCTGCTTACCCAATTAACCAACACATTTTTTTGGTTGTTTTTAGCATCAAAACTTACCAGTTTAATAGGCAATGGATTGCTGTTATCTGTTCCAGTAAAATTAGCTGGTAAAGTAGCAGCTAGCAATGCGGTATTGGCTACCAACGACAAATTAGCAACATTATAATTACTTGTGCTTACTAAATTCCAAACCGATGGTTGAAAGTAAGCTATTTTAGCATTAACTGAACCGCTGGTATTTCCAAACATGGCCGAGTCGAAAGTAAAAGTAGGTAAATAATTATATGAAATACCGCTGGTAGGAGTAACAGTGTAATAGCCATTAAATTGTGTTTTTGAGCTTAATAAATTAGGTGCATTTACTCCAGAATAAAACCTAACAGCTACCGAAGTAGGCGTTAAACCTAAAGAACCCCAAGTAATGCTAGCTACTTTTCTGCTTCCAAATATATAATCGGTAGTGGTATTATTATTAGGTGCAGCTGATTCGCTAGCTATTGGAGGAATAGTATTAGTAGTAAATTCACCAGCACCAATATCAACAGTTCCAGTTGCAATGTTTGTACTTCTGTTTTGATTTTGAATATCTACTGTGTTATTTACCAAAGCTATCCCTTTTCCATGAGCGTACCAACACAAAGCATTGGTTGAATCAATTGTTAAATCGCCATTTGCTAAGTTTTTAAATAGTGAACTAGCAGGAACATTGGTTGAAATTTCTGCCCAACTACTCAAATCGCCTAACGAGCTAGCTTGCCACTGTGCCAAGTTTTGTGGTGTAAATGTGCTTCCCCATGCTCCAATATTAGCGGCATTAGTGGCTAATAACAAATTGTGGTTTGATGTAATGGAATTCCAATTGGCAGCAGGTGTAGCCACTACATTGCCAATGGCAGCGTGAATGCCCGTTCCACCTGTTCTTGCATTGTAAAATAAATTATTTCTCAAGGTAATTACATTGGCTGCCCTGCGTTCAAAAGCAAACGAATTAAGTGCACCCGAACTTGCGGAACCACCAATATAAACTGTATTGTTAAAGTAGCTGGTAATATTATTGGTAGCATTATCAGAAATCCCTCTAATAATAATTGGATTGGTATTGCTTCCATTGGTAATTGAAATGGTATTGTTTCTAAAAATCCAGTTTTTTACTGATCCAACCACATAAATTCCATGAATTAATGCAGTGGCTCCAGTTGAAGGACAGGTAATATTATACACCATATTTCCTTCTACAATTCCGTTATTGGTACTATTATCAACTACAATTCCAGTTGGAACTACATTAGCAGTGGCGTTTAAAGCACTCAAATTATAAACTTTATTATAACCAATATATGATTGGCCAAAATCAGAAGAAGAAACCAAGCCAATACCCATTAAAGTAGTTGTTATAGGGCCAACTTGGGCTCCATTGGTTGATATATTGTAAATTAAATTATTATAAATGTATGGAGATGCTCCACCACCTTGAAAGCTGATTGCTCTCACTCCTGAAGAATTTAAAATACCTGTTCCTGCAATATTGGCAACGGTATTATTATTTACTATTATTTCGCCATAACCACCAACAAAACCATAAATACAAAGTGTTAAACGCATGTTATTCACAATGCTATTTGCAGTGGTTGCGTGGCCTATTAAGTTTCCAGTAACTACTGCTCTTCCCGATTCTATTCTAATTCCTGCAAAATCGAAGGCACCTGTAGATGTTAAATTGATGTTTTGAATGGTATTGTTTTGAACTGTAGTTCCTGACAAAACACTGGTATTAATATTCATTACCACAAAATTTACTGCATTAGCATTTACCAAAGCACTACCACCACATAATGGGCTTTGTCCACCAAAATAATTTCCAATAATTTGATTATTCCCTGCATTTACGCCAGGAATTAACATAATTGAAACCACATCACCTGCGGCAATGTTGGTAGCAGCATTATAATAAAAGCTATTGTTTAATATTCTCCAATTTCCACCATTTCCAGTGTTGGCCACAAAAATAGCGGAGCGTCTATAGTTAAATAAATTATTGTTACTTATGGTAATATTACTATTGGTTAAACCAACCGAACCTGCCGAATAAAACAATATGGTTGGAATGCCAATAGAATCACTTCTATCTCTTACATCATTATTGGTAAAAATTAAATCGCGCACACCTGTTGCAGCATTTACCGATGTTCCTAAATGAACAACACCAATAGTTTGCAAATTATTAGTTCCTTCAATAATGCAATTTTGAATGGTATCAAAACGAGCTCCATTTAAATAACTAAAAGTAGCAGCATTACTTTCCTTGTTTAAAAAACGAAGGAATTTTCCACTCCCGCTTATTGGCCCTTTTCCATCAATTGATACATTTTGCGAACCGTTAAACTCAATCATGGAATTTAAAAAACTACCCGTAATATTTCGCAATACATCGGCCGAAGGCACTATTTTTATTTTAAAATCATTTCTTGAAATATATAATAACGAAGCAATTGCCGTATCTTCTATATCAGTCACCACACTTAGTGTTAAATTTCCACTTAATCCATTTACATTAATATCTTTAAAAGCATCGCTTAAGTATTTATAAGTACCAGTATTTCCAACTGTTATAGTTCCTAATAAACCATTAGAAACAGCTCTAGAGCCTAATGGTGCGGTAGTACTTGGAGCAACACCTGTACTATTAATGGTTAATAAATTACAAGTGGCATCAATTACGTTGGAGGTGGCGGCAGTAGCGCTAATATTATAGGTTAACCAAAAATAATTGGTATCGCTTACCAAAGGCTGTGTGCCAGTAATCACGAAGGCTCCATTCGGATTTATAACAGTGCTTCCAAATTGATTATTAGTAGAAAAAACGCCATTGTTTGCGGTATAAAATATTTTGGCCTGCGTTAAATCAGCATTATTAGTTGAGCCTAAAGTACTTAAATTTAATTGGGTTAATGATATTGGGTTAAGCTCACCATTGGTAACTATTGTAATCTTCAAAACCTCTTCGTTACTGCTTCCTTTTGGTGCGTTTTTAGCAGTTGCTAGTTCCGTATTTGACGAAACATAAACCATATTAGTCTTTGTATATGGCATAAAAGTAATAAAATTGTTATCGGTAAAAGCAACTACATTGGCAGTTCGACTTATAAATTGATTTAAATATTGATTGGCAGTGGTTTGGCTTAATTGCAAACCGGCAGTGGTAGTTATGGTAGGAGTGGCTGCGCTAACTGCAAATTGGCCTTCAACCAAATAAATTTTATTAGTAGTTTCCTCCAAAACACACGCAAAAGTAGCGTTAGAAATAGATGGAGCGCCTAATTCGTACGAAACCCATTTAACCCACAATTGTCTATTTGGTGCAATTCCTGCAATTTTCCAAACTACTAAATCGTTGGTATTAGTGGGAGGTGCAGAAGTAAATGCATCCCAAAAACAAGCAATGGTGCTATCGGGAAGTAAACTACTTGGCAAATCATTGTTATCGTTAGGTAAATTAGTGGCATTTGAAAAAGTAACCAATCCATTAGCACTTGCGCGTAAAGAAGTTACCGTATTGCCATAATAATTAAAGGTAAATGGAATGGCCACCGAAGTTGACCATTGGTTAGCACCAATAGAGGCAGCAATAATAGTATTCCAACCACTTACAATATCGTCATTATCAGTATTAATTGAACCTGGATTACCTCCACCAACGGTATAGTTAACGGTGTAATTAGTTTGCGCAATGGTTAAAAAACTTAGCATTGCAAGGCAAAAACTTAAATAAATTTTTTTGGTCATATTTCTAAAAAAAGTTTGCAAATATAGTCGCTCCTTTTACTAGAAATAACAAATTATTGTAAAATTATACCATTTTGATTTACAAATTAGGCCAATGCATTTGGCGTAAATATTAGATGGTATTATGCCGCCACCAAACACATTGGACTACCTTATTTTATCTAAGCGGTATTAAAGCCTAATCCGTAAGTTTTTTGAAGATAAATTGATAAAAAAATCCCTGCTTGATTCAAGCAAAGATTTTAAATTTATATATATAATTGATGCAGTATTAGGGTGTTTTGGTTATTTGATTAATTCGTAGAGTACATTATTAGTTTGAATTTTTATAATACCAGTTTCTGGTTTTGTATAAATTGTGAGATTTGAATATGGCTTTAAAATGTTTACTGAATCATAAACATTATTTAATATGTTTATTTTATTAATTGGTTTCGAGTTTATATAAGTTTTAAAGTAATCATAAAAGTATTGATAGACATCTGTTATAATTAGTTCTTTACTATTAAATACTTCAAAATTCACCATAGGATCACCTAATTTACGCCCATAATAATTAATTCGAAAATAATCTGTATCACTCCCTGCCATTTTTAGGGTGTATTCCTGTAAATTATATCTATCACAACTTCCTTCACCTGAACCTTGTAAGGTTTTTGTTTCTTTTAAACCTTGACTTTTAAAAAGTAAGGTGTCTTTTCCATTTTTTAAGAACAAGCGTGTACTTGTGTCGCTGTATGGAATAATATAAGGCAAGTAACTTTTATCAACTCCCCTTTCTATGGGTTTGCTATCAGGGCAACCTTTGCTGCAAGCATTTATTAAAATGCCTGCCAAAATTAAATATACAATGGAAGGTAATTTTACTTTCATACTATTTACTCAAACTAAAGAATTTATTTAAACAAACATTCCATTTTTTTACTGTAAAAACAACTTTAAAATTTGGAATTGCCTGCACCCAAATAGTTAATTTTTCCCGATGAAATAAAATTGATGCAGTATTAAGGCATTTTAGTTATTTTTGATTAATTCGTAGACATTATTCATGTCTTTAACTCTCAAAACACCAAATTTTAAATTAGAGTAAACAGTATCTCCATATTTATTTGGTGAAATAGAAACACTATCATAAATATGATTAAGGACGCTAAGCTTCTTTAATTGAAAAAAATTAATGTAGCGCCCATCATATATTTCATTTGTTTCAAAATTATAGCTATTGTACCGAACAAAAGGAACTCCTTGCCAATATCCATAATAATTAATTTGAAAATAATCTGTATCACTTGCAGCCATTTTCAGGCTGTATTGTTGTATATTATATCTATCACAACTTTCGCCACCTGCACTTCGTATGGTTTTTGATTCTTTTAAACCTTGGCTTTTAAAAAGTAAGGTGTCTTTTCCATTTTTTAAGAACAAGCGTGTACTAGTATCACTATAAGGAATAATATAAGGCAAGTAGCTTTTATCAACTCCCCTTTCTATGGGTTTACTTTCAGGGCAACCTTTGCTACAAGCATTTATTAAAATGCTTAACAATACAAAATATATAATGGAAGGTATTTTTATTTTCATACTTTTACTCAAACTAAAGAATTTATTTTAAACAAACATTCCATTTTTTAACTGTAAAAACAATTTAAAAATTTAGAATAAAAAAAATCCCTGCTTGATGCAAGCAAGGATTTTAAATTTATATATAAAATTGCCCCCACATCGGGCTAGTTAATTGTGGCGTGTTTGGTTAAATAATGCTCGGTCGTTGAGCTTGTCGAAACGCTCGAATATTATTTATAAGATTAGTGCCATTTCGGCTACGCTCAATGTCCGGAGACATTCGAAACAAAATTAATATTCGTTTCGGCTACGCTCAGTGACCATTAATTTAGCTACATCCTGTTTGTGTACCGCAATTTAAGCATTTATAACATGCACCACTGCGTATGGTAATATGGCCACAAGTAGGACAAGCAGGACTATCGCCCATGCGTTTATTCATTTCGTTAACTTGGTCTAATTGCGCTTCCATGGTTTGATTAACAGCAACCGGCTGAGGCGCCAAAACTGTTTTTTCTACTTTATGAAAACCAATGGTAGTATTTTGAACCGAGTTATCAGCCACAATATTACTAAAGCTTTCTGATTTTACCATACTTGAACCATGAATTACATGGCGATGTTGGTTAATGGCCAACATACTGCGCTGACTTTCTGTGGGTGGCACTTGTATAAAATCTTCTCTACCCAAATATTCAAAACCAATCATACGGAACATATAATCAATAATAGAAGTGGCGTTTTTAATATTATCATGTCCAGTAACCATACCAGCAGGCTCAAAGCGAGTAAACGTAAATTTATCTACATACTCTTCTAAAGGTACACCATATTGTAAACCTAACGAAACTGCTATAGAAAAACAATTCATTAAGCTGCGCAAAGTGGCTCCTTCTTTATGTAAATCTACAAATATTTCACCCAAAGTTCCATCTTCGTATTCACCTGTGCGCACAAAAATGGTTTGTCCGCCAACAGAAGCTTTTTGGGTAAATCCACCGCGTTTGCCAGGTAAAGTTTTACGTGCTACTACACCAGCTAATTTATGTTTAAATGCTGTATCGTGAGTTCTATTTAAAATGGCTGTAGCTGCTTCTAACACTTGCTCAGGGCTTAACTCGCCAACTGGTTTGTGTGCATCTTCGCCTAAAATAGCTTCTACCGTTTCTTGAATTTCTTCTTCATCCTTCACATCCGATTTGTTAGAAAGCGGTTGGCTTAATTTACAGCCATCTCGGTAAAGGGCATTGGCTTTTAAACCTAAACTCCAACTCATGTAGTAACATTCTTTGATGTTTTCTACCGTAGCCTCGTTTGGTAAATTAATGGTTTTTGAAATAGCTCCACTTAAAAATGGTTGCGCAGCAGCCATCATTCTAATATGGCCAGTTGCTGCAATATAACGTTCACCTTTATTGCCACATTTATTGGCACAATCAAATACTGGTAAATGCTCGTCTTTATGCCAATATTGCTCCATTTGTTCGGGGCTGAGCTCGCCATCGTACACCAACATGCGGTAATTCAGCGCATAGGACTGACCAGGTTGGAGCACCCAATCTTGTTCTTGCGCGGGGTTGAAATTGAGAAAAACATTTTCCTTGCCCTGGTTAGCTCCCGTATTCCACAAGCGCAATTGTTCAGGATAATTGTGATTCAAAGGGTGAGTCATGAACACAATACCCGATTTGCCAAAATTGGAAACGCCCCGTGCATCGATCCAGCGCGCCCGGGTGCCATTGCCGTCACCTTTACCTTTACCTTCAGAAGTCAACAGGCGGGCAGTTTTATCGTCCCATTTTTCAGTAGCTCGAAATCCAAAGCCTTGATAAGTGTAAGCTTTGATGGTAAAAACGCTATCGGTAGCACAGTGCATGGTAGATTGAAAGTCGATCAGTTGAGGCCCTTGCTCCGTGCCTGCGTTCCACACTTTGATGTTCCATTCTTCTTCCAATGCTGCTTTGGCGCCGGTGGGACTGG
>JBGSBN010000104.1:0-11209 GCA_041730515.1 Methylacidiphilales bacterium
ATTTTGACCAAATGAATGATTTAAAGCAACATCTAATACCACAGTCATTTTGCGTTTATGGCACTCATCAATAAATTGTTTAAATGCATCTTTTGTACCATAATATTTATCCAATGCAAAAAAGAACATTGGATTATAACCCCAACTTTCGTTACCTTCAAATTCATTAATAGGCATCAATTCTATACAATTAACGCCTAATCTTTGTAAATAATTAAGGGTATCTTTTAAAGTTTGAAAATCGTGACGACCAATAAAATCTCTTAATAATAATTCATAAATTACTAACTTATCGTTGGTAGGTTTTATAAATTTTGGGGCTGTCCAAGTAAAAGATGCCTGACCTGTTTGTAAAACCGAAACAATTTCGGTGGTTTTACCAACAGGATATTTAATTAAGTTAGGATAGGTTACAGAAGGAATATATTGATCGTTAAATGGATCTAAAACTTTATCAGCATAAACATCAGCCACTCTTAGTTGAACATCATCAATACAATATTGGAATGTATATTCTTTTCCTTTTGTTAATCCATTAATTTGAATCCAATAACGATTTCCATCAGGGGTTTTATTCAATAAAAAAATGTTATCGTATTCCCAATTATTAAAATCTCCTAGCACATACACATAACTTTTAAAAGGAGCAAATAATTGTAAAATAACGGTGTTATCATCAATATAATTAATACCATCTTGAATACCGGCAGGAGAAACAGCTACATTGCTAGCTTGTTTGTTTATTATATAGGTAGTATCGTAATATTTATTTCCATTTTTGGTACCTTCTAAAACTAATTTTACCTTTCCAGATCCTAAATTATTATATAATCCACTATAATTTAAAGTACTATCATTAGTAACCGATTTTAATAAAATGCCATTAGCAAATAATTTTAAATCACCTAAATCAGACGATGAACAATTGATATTTACATTATCAGTTAAATTATAAAATGTACCCTTTATAGGTGTGTTTATTTTTACTTGAAAAACACCTTGGTTAATGTCAAAAAATATATCGGAACCCCCTGTGGCTTTTCCTTCTTTACTTCCATCGGTATTTCTAAATACCATGGCAATTTTTAAAATTTGCTCAGTCGATGGAACACCATAATAACTTCTTATATTTCCAATATTAAGGGTGTATGAATTAGATGTTCCAATACGCGTTAACAAAGCCTTTGGTAAATTAGTAGCCCAAGGAGCTATAACGTATTTCCAATCACTATTTGAAGTACTCAAATTGGTAATAACTCCAGTGTGGGCATATATGGTTGGTTGTCCTAATAAGCCAGCGGTGCCTTGGTCTGCATTAAAGGTTAATATTACACCATTTGTTTCAGAAGTAGCAAAGGTTGGATTTAATGTAACAATTTGTGCTTTTATTGCTTTGACACCTAGTATGTTTAAATAGATAATCAAAAACAATTTGATAGTGTTTTTTAAATTTTTATTCATAATGTAACTCCTTAATTTTGACTGCTAAAATATATTTATTTTATAAAAAAATCAATTTAATTTGTTTTTTTGATTAAAACATATGTAAATTGCTTACACTAAAATAAAACAATATATAAAAAATGAAAAAGTTTTTACTAATGACAGCAGCAATTGCCGCAACAAGCGGTCTATTTGCTAAGAAAGTTAAATTCCAAGTTGATATGACGGGGAAAACTATCAGTCCTAATGGGGTTTATGTTGCAGGAAATTTCCAAAAAGCAGCAGGGGCTTCAAGTGATTGGAAACCAAGTGCGACAAAATTGTCAAACGGTGGTTCTGGAAATATATATTCTGTAATTGTAGATATTCCAGCAATGGCAGTATATGAATTCAAATTTATTAATGATAGCGTTTGGGGACCAGGTGAAGAATCTATACCAGCAATTTCAAAACGTGAATCAGCTGCAAATGGCGGAAGTAACGGTAATCGTTGGGCTTACATTGATTCATTAAAAAATGATACGTCTGTATTACCTGCTATTTTATTTGGAGGTAGCGCACCTGCAAACAAAATTGCTTTACGTTTTGCTGTAGATTTACAAAAAGAAACCTCAGTAAGTTCTAATGGTGTTTATATTGCTGGCAACTTCCAAGGTTCAAATGGCGCTTCTGGCGACTGGAAACCAAATGAAACAAGAATGGCTAATTTGTTTGGTTCAAATAAAGTTTATGAATACATAGCTTATGTAGGTAATACTGATGGTGTTGAGTGGAAATATTTAAATGGTAACGCTTGGGGACCAGCAGAAGAAGCAATTCCTTCTGGTTGCCAAAAAGGTGGAGGAAACAGCAACCGTTTTTTCCAAGGTGCTAGTACATCAACTGCTTTAGCTAAAATTTGTTTTAGTTCATGTACTGCTTGTCCTGCTGCTCCACTTCCAACTTACTCTTATACTTTTAAAGTTGACATGAATGGTTCGGATTGTGATGGTGGTTTTGATTCAGTAACAGTTGCTGGTCGTGGTGCAAAATTAACTGGTTTTGGTGCTGGTTTAAAAATGACTCAAGTTGGAACTACTGGTGTTTATGAATTAACTGTGAACAATTTAGATTCAGGTGAATTAGAATTCAAATATAGATTACACAAAAATGGATCAACGAAATATGAAGAAGGAGGCGGTAATAGAATTGTTCCATTATCTAAAAATGATGTTGCAAATTTAACTTGTTTTTCATCTAGAGTAGTAGGCAATTGCCCAAGTAAACCAGCCCCTTCTAAATTAACATTTATTGCGGATTTTACTGGCGCTGGAGCTCCTGCTCCTGCAAGTAAAATTTTTATCATTGGTGATTTTACAAAAATTCCATTCCAAGGGGGTGCCATTGAATTAATTCAATTAGTTGGTAAACCAGGTGTTTATTCTACAACTGTTGATTCAATTTGCCCAGGTAAAATATCATTCAAGTTTGTAAATGGTGATGTAGCCAACACAGCCAATGAAGAAGATTTTAAAGATACAACTCAACGTAGTTGCTTAGAAGCTAATGGTGTAAGCGGATTTAATAGAACTTTTGTTAGAACTGTTGCAACTCCAGTAGTAATTTCTTACCAATTTAATACTTGCAAAGTTGGTTTTGTTCCAGGAACAAGTATTAATGAAGTTTTAGCTAACAATGTTAAACTTTACCCTAACCCTACTAATGATTACACTGTATTAGCATTTAATAATAATGCAGCTTCTCATAATGTAGCTATTTTAGATTTAGCTGGTAAAGTGGTTCGTACTTATAACAATTACGAATTATCAACTTTAAAAATTGAGCGTAACGAGTTAAAAGCTGGTATTTACTTTGTAAATATTACTAACAGCAATAACCAAACTGCTACAGTTAAATTAATGATTCAAGAATAATTAGTTTAAATAACTTAAAAAGCTGCCTCGAAAGAAATTTTGAGGCAGCTTTTTTTGTATAATCTCAAGCGAGAAAAAGCTCGTGAGTTATCAATTTATGTAGCATAAACGTAAAAATAGTATAATTTTAAATCCTGAATTTGTGGTAATGGCAATTTATTGTGAGCAGCTTTGGGCATTTTAATAAATACAATAAATAAAAGAAACCAAAACCAAATAATTATTGAATAAGATATTGCCCAATTAACTTGGATTGGCAACTTACCTAGCACTTGGCGCTATTGCCAAACTTACAAAATCTCCATTTAAATATTTGTAATGAGCTGTCATGGCTATCATAGCTGCATTATCGGTACAATATTCAAAGGCAGGAATAAAGGTTTTCCATTGGTAATTATTTCCCGCTTCTTCAATGGCTTTGCGCAATCCACTATTAGCCGAAACACCACCCGCTAATGCAATATTTTTTATACCTGTTTGCTTACTTGCCAAAATCAATTTCTTCATTAAATGGGCAATGATACTTTCCTGAATAGAGGCACATAAATTATCTCTATTTTCAGTAATAAAATTTTCGTTTTTAGCCATTTCATTTTTTAAAAAATATAAAAACGAGGTTTTTAAACCGCTAAAACTGTAATCAAGTTCAGGAATATTAGGCTTTGCAAATCCAAAAACTGCTTTTCCTAATTGCGCATATTTGTCGACTAATGGACCACCGGGATAAGGAAGGCTTAGCATTTTAGCCGCTTTATCAAAAGCCTCTCCCGCTGCATCATCAATTGTTTTTCCAATAATTTCGCTTTCAAAATAATTTTTAAAAACTGTTATTTGTGTATGACCGCCACTAACTGTAAGACATACAAATGGAAACGAAGGTTTGGGTTCATCAATAAAATGAGCTAACACATGGGCTTGCATGTGGTTAACTGCTATTAGCGGAATATCCAATATTTGTGCTAACGATTTTGCAAAACTACAACCTACCATTAACGAACCAATTAAACCTGGATTTTGAGTAAATGCAATAGCTTGTAAATCTGACAATTGTATATTTGCCTGTTTTACAGCTAAATCCAATACGGGAATAATATTAGCTTGGTGCGCTCTACTTGCCAATTCAGGAACCACGCCTCCATATAATTCATGTACCTTTTGCCCTGCAACTACATTGCTTAAAATTTCTCCATTTTTTATGATTGAAACAGCAGTATCATCGCAGCTTGACTCAATGGCTAGTATAGTAATATTAGTTAACGACATTTTATGGTTCAAAATTTGATAATGGTAATTTATTCTGTTTGAAATAAATTATTATATATTTGACAAAACTACATTGAAAAAGCTATTAATTAAAATATCGTACACAATTATAGGAATTTTCTTTTCTCTATTGCTATTGGGCTACCTTGTTTTTAATAGTGGAACCTTTCAAAATTTCATTATTCAAAAAGCTGATAATTACCTAAGTAAAGCCTTTAAATGCGAAATTTCTATTGGAAGATTTAACTATGATGGTTGGACAACTTTTAGTTTAGATAATATTTATTGGGGCGATCAAAAAAAGGATACGCTGTTTTTTGTAGAAAATTTACAGTTCGATTTAGGTGGAGTTGAAATAGACTCAAGTAAGTTTACACTTTCCAAAGTAAATATTAATGGTGGTATGTGTAAAATAATTACTTACCCCGATAAAACATTTAATATTGATGTGTTATTCAATATTTTGGATCCAAACGATACCATGCCTCCTGACCCCAATGCTCAAAAATTTAAACTTATTTTTGACGAAATAAATGGTAAAAACTGTAGGTTTAAAATGATTGATTATACCACTAAATGGGACCAAACAGGGTTTAATCCATTTGACGAGGATTTTTATAATATTGATATTAAAGCTTCGCATTTTAAAATTATTGAAGATTCACTTCACTTTTTTTTACATAATTTAAGCGGAAAAGAAAAAGGAGGTTTGCAAATAAAAAAGATGGCTTGCAAAGCTATTATTTCGCCTTCCATTATGGAATTTACTAATCTTGATTTACAACTAAATAAAAGTACAATAAAGGATTATGCATGCATGCGATATGCTAATTACGATAGCATGGCCAATAATTTTATTAGCAATGTAAAACTAGAAGCCAATTTAAAACAAAGTTATGTTCATATTTCGGATATCGCATTTTTTGCCCCAATTTTGAATCAATACCATTACGATGCTACTATTACAGCAAAAATTAAAGGCACTATTGATAATTTGAGCATGAAAAACGCACATTTGAGATATGCCAATAATACCCAATTTAATGGAAGTGCTAGTTTAAGTGGATTACCCGATATTGACCAAACATTTTTTGAAATAAAAGCTGATTATGCAACCACAACCAAAAAAGAGTTAGATAAATTGGCAGGAATGGTATTGCCAGCCGAATTAGAAAGATTTGGTTTACTTAAATTTAAAGGAAGTTACACCGGATTTTATAACGATTTTGTGGCTTATGGAAATTTAGAAACTCCTTTTGGAAACATTAGTTCCGATTTAAATATGAAACTTACCGATGATGCTTTACAGTCAATTTACTCGGGAAATTTAGAATTAACGGACTTTAATTTAGGCGCTTTGCTCAATGATACTAAACAGTTTGGCATGGTAAGTTTAACAAGCGAATTAAATGGAAAGGGATTTGACCTGAAAACTTTAAAAGCAAATACCACTACAACTATTAAAAATTTTACTTACAATAATTATGATTATAAAAATATAAGCTTAATTGGTGATTTTGACAGGAAGTATTTTAATGGAAAACTAGAAATAGATGATAAAAACATAGGATTAAGTTTAATAGGTAAAGCCGATTTGAATAAAAAAATTCCTGAGTTTTTATTTGAAACCAATATTACGCAAGCACATTTAAAAACACTGCATTTGTACGACAAGGACATTACATTAACTACGAAAATAAAGGGCGATTTTGCTGTAAAAGATATTGATAGAAATAATGGAGTACTTGATGTAAGTAATACCATTTTGGAATACAATCATGTTGATTATAACATTAATCAAATAAAAATAAAATCGAGTAACGCGGGAACTGAAAACCGAAATTTAGTGCTAAAAAGCGATTTTTTAAATGCCACCATTAATGGTGAATACAATTTTTTAAGTCTTTACAAATGCTTTAACAATATGCTTTGTAAAGTGGTTCCTAATTATTTATCGCCATATAAAAATGAAGAAATAACAAGACAAAACTTTAGCTTTGATTTAAATTTAGAAAATACTCAAAAACTAAACGTATTGTTTTTTCCAGACCTAGATATAGAACAACTTGAACTAAAAGGCAGTTTAAATAATTATAAAGATAAAGCCGAAGTACTTGGTTATGTAGAATCATTTAGATACAAAAATTATCTTTTAAATGATTTGACACTTAAAACAGAAATTAAGCCAAATAATTCAGCACAATTTTTATTTGGCATATCAAAGTTTGCTCAAAACGACACCATATTGATGAAAGAATTTGCCTTAAAAGCAAATGGTGCTAACAATCAAGCATTATTACAAATAATTGTTCAAGATACAACCAGTTTAATTTATGCCAATTTAAATAGCGCTGTAAATTTTCTGCCAAAACAAGTACAGTTTAAATTTAATGAATCTAATATTATTTATAGTCAATCTAATTGGAAAATTAATCCTGATGGAGAAGTAAATTTATACGACTCATTGGTTAAAATAGAACAAGTTTCATTAAGTAGTGGCAATCAATTGATCGCTTTAAATGGTCAGTTTAATAAAAATGGTAATAAAAAGAATCTTTTGGTGTCATTAACCGATTTTGAATTGAATAATATAAATCTACTTTACCCAAATTTATACATTAATATAGATGGAAAAAGTAACGGAAATATTTCATATCAATCTATTCAAGACAAAAATATAATTAATGGAAGTATATTAGTTAATAATTTAAAATTAGATAACGATACCATTGGCGATATTGAATTGATTAGTAATTTTGATGACAAAAACAAAAGGCTTTCGTTTGATGCTACTGCCTTAAATGGCAAGCTCAATAATTTTAAAGCAAATGGATATTGGTTAATTAACACCAATGCCATTGATGCAAATATTAGCTTTAGTGAAGCCGATGCAAGTGCATTTCAATCGTTTGGAAAAGATTATATAACTATTTATAAAGGTAAACTCAGTTTAAAAGCATTGGTTAGCGGAACCCTTGATAAACCTGATATTGATGGTGTGTTGCAAATAAATGATTTGCATACCAAAATTAATTATTTACAAACCACCTATCACTGTACCAATACCATTTCATTTAATAAAAACATTATTGAATTTATTCCTTTTGAATTGATGGATGTAAATAATAATGTGGCCTTGGTAAGTGGAAATATTAACCATAATAATTTTAACAGATTTGATTTTGATATTGATGTAAAAAAATTCAAAAACTTAATGGTTTTAAATACCACTGTTAAAGATAATTCGCTATACCATGGACAAGCCTTTGGAAGTGGAAATATGTCGATAAAAGGGCCCTTAAACGATATAGCTTTAAATATAGAAGCCAATACCGAAAAAGGAACAAAAGTTACCATTACCCCTTTTGGAGTAAGTGATGGAGAAGACGAAACACTCATACATTTTAATAGTAAAGATACCACTAAAAAGCTAATCATAAATAGGCAAGAAAATTTAAGTGGTTTTTCGATTAATTGCTTAATAAAAGCAAGGCAAAATGCCGAAATAGCTATATTGTTAAACGAACAAACAGATGATAAAATTAGAGCTACCGGGCTTGGAGATATTCAACTTGAGCTTACTAGACAAGGCGCATTTAATATGTATGGCGAGTACAATGTAATTGAAGGAGATTATGTTTTTACTGCCTTGAATTTGGTTCCCAAAAAGTTTAAACTTCAAAAAAGTTCTATAAATTGGAGTGGCGATCCATTAAACGCTCAATTAAATATAGTTGGTGTTTACAAACAAAGAACTACCACCAATGAACTTACGGGAAATAATTCAGGAACAACCAATGCTAATGGAACAACGGATCAAAAAACAACCGTAGAGGCCATTATGAATATTAAAGGCTCGCTATTACAACCACAATATGTATTTGACTTAAATTTTCCAGATATAGATAATTCAATGAATAGTAGCAGTATTTCTAACTTAAATTTGGCAGTAGCTAACTTGCGTAAAGAACCTGAAAATATGACTCAACAAATTATTAGTTTAATAGTATTTGGAAGGTTTACTGCTATTAATAACAATAATTCAGGTGGAGTAAATAATAATATTGGTGTAAATACGTTATCAGAAATTGCTTCTTCGCAAGTAAGTAATATTGTAAATAAATATGTACCAAACTTTGATTTAAACTTTGACCTTCAAAACTCCATTGATCCAACTAAAAATAGAAGTGTTATTATTTCTGGAAGGACATCTTGGCTTAATAATAGGTTGGAAGTTAGGGGAAGTTTTGCTACTGATAATTCACAAAATAATATATTAGCGCAATACAATATTTCACAAAATGGAAATTTTAAAGCTAGGGCATTTAATAGGTTTACACTCGATCCTATTTTTAATAGAAACATTACCACCCAAGGAATCGGATTATACTATCGTAAGGAGTTTAATAGCATAAAAGATTTATTTAAGAAACGAAGTTCCAACTAATTTTTATAACAAAAAAAGGTAAGCCTTATTTATTTAAAGCTTACCTTTTTTTATGAAATATTGGTTTAACTTACCAAATGATTATTTACTTTTTTTAGCTGCTACTTTTTTAGCTGCCTTCTTAGCTACCTTTTTAACTGCTACTTTTTTAGCTACTTTTTTATTAGCAGCAGCTTTACTATCAGGTGCAGGTAGTTTTACCAATTTTATACAATCTTCAAATGTTAAAGTATTGGCATCACTTCCTTTTGGTAATTTATAATTATCTTTTCCATACGCCAAATATGGCCCCCAACGACCATTTAACAATTTTAAGTTTTCATCTTCAGCAAAAACTTTAATTAATTTATTGGCATCTTTTACACGCTTTTCTTCAATTAATTCAATTGCTCTTTCAGCTGTAATGGTAAATACATCATCAGTTTTAGGTATGGTAGTAAATACGCTATTATGAACTATATAAGGTCCAAATCTGCCAATGGCAGCTTTCATATCTTTTTCTTCAAACTGGCCAATAACTCTTGGTAGTTTAAATAAATCAATTGCTTCTTCAATGGTGATGGTCTCTATTAATTGACCACTGCGTAAACTTGCATAACGTGGTTTTTCAGCATTGACATCATCACTATTTTCGCCTATTTGAGCATAGGGTCCATACTTACCTACTTTTACCAAAACCATTTTGCCCGATTCAGGATCAACACCTAACACTCGCTCTGCATTTTGACGTTCGGCATTGGCACTTGTTTCGGTTACTTCCTGGTGAAAAGGAGTATAAAACTTCTGAATCATGGTATTCCAAACCAACTGACCACGAGCAATTTTATCAAACTCCCCTTCTACACTTGCCGTAAAGCCATAATCCATAATATTTTCAAAATGTTTGGCTAAAAAATCAGTAACCACCATTCCTATATCACTTGGGAAAAGCTTTGATTTTTCACTACCAAACTTTTCAGATTTAACGCTGCGCGAAATAGTATTATTTTCAAAAAATAATACGGTAAAGTTTCTTTCTTTTCCTTCTCTATCTTCTTTTACCACATAACCTCGTTTTTGCACAGTACCAATAGTTGGCGCATAAGTACTAGGACGCCCAATTCCTAATTCTTCCAACTTTTTTACCAAACTTGCTTCAGTATATCGAGGCGCAGGTCTAGAAAAACGTTCGGTAGCATCAATATTGATAAGCATTAACTGTTCGCCTACTTTTAATGGAGGAAGCATTTTGCTATTTTCATCATCGCTCTCATCATCTGTGCTTTCTAAATATACTTTTAAAAATCCATCAAATTTCAAAACTTCACCAGTTGCAGTAAAAGTTTCATTCATGGTAGAAATTGAAACAGTGGCAATTGTTCTTTCAATCTGCGCTTTACTCATTTGCGAAGCAATAGAACGCTTCCAAATTAAATCATATAAACGTTTTTCTTGCGCTGTACCATCTATTTCTTGTTTTTCGAAATAAGTAGGACGGATGGCTTCGTGAGCCTCTTGTGCACTATCGCTTTTAGTAGTATAGTTTCGTGGATTTGAATACTTAGCCCCGTAATTATTTAAAATATTTTCTTTGGCATTTTGAATGGCCGTTTCGCTTAGATTAACCGAATCGGTACGCATATAAGTTATAAACCCATGCTCGTAAAGTTTTTGAGCTACACTCATGGTCATGGTTACCCCATATCCTAACTTTCTGCTTGCTTCTTGTTGTAAGGTTGAGGTAGTAAAAGGAGCAGCAGGACTTTTTTCAGCTGGTTTTACTTCTAAGTTTTTGATACTAAAAGTGGCGTTTTTACATTTTTCTAAAAAGGCCATTGCCTCTGCTTCTGTTTCAAAACGTTTAGGTAATTCAGCATCCATTTGTTTACCACCAACATTAAATTTAGCAGTAATTTTAAAAGCCGAAGTTGTATTAAATTGATTGATTTCTCTTTCGCGTTACAATTAACTTAACAGCCACCGACTGAACCATTCCGGCCGATAAACTAGGACGGACTTTTTTCCAAAGTACTGGACTTAGTTCAAAACCCATACCTGACTATGTAAAGTCCTTTATTTCAAATACGACTTTTAAAGGCATTACGCCATTACAGGTTGCAGATAGTATCCAAAAAAATGCAAACACTGCATTAAATTGGGCGGA
>JBGSBN010000105.1:0-11206 GCA_041730515.1 Methylacidiphilales bacterium
TCCAAAAATATTCAGGAAGTTTAGTTTGATGGTTAAAATAATTAAGCGTTTCGTATTCAGGCATTTTCCACCAATAAATTCCACGCATGTACTCTCGCCAACCAATTATTTGCCTTACAAATCCTTCAATTTGTGGTAATGAAATAAGTGCAGGTTTGGCCAACCAAGCTGCAATACATTTTTGAACTACATATAAAGGCGAAATGAGTTTGATATTTAAAGCAAAAGATAACCGTGAGTGGAAAAGCAATTGGGCTTTTTGACTCATTGCATCTTGAAATTGACCAAAATAAGGCAGCGAATGCTGAATAAAATAATCTAAAATAGTGTTGGCTTGTTCTTGGTTTATAGGCCAATTAAATTCTTTAGCGTTTATATTGCCCAAATACTTTGCTCCGCTAACTTTAACCTCCTCAAAAATACTTTCTAAATTGTTCGAAATGGCATTATGTTTTGGTTCGATTGGTGTGCCTTTCCATTTATTTCTATTATCGGCATCGTAGTTCCATTTGCCACCAATTGGTTTGCCATCGGGTTCCAATAAAATGCTGTATTGCTTACGCATTTGGCGATAAAATGTTTCCATTAAAATTTGTTTTTTACCTTCAAAAAGTTGCGCAACAGTATCTCGTTCACTTAAAAAATGTTCGGTATTGGCTACTGAATATGGAATGGTTAATTTGCTACAAAAATCTTTTAATTGCTCATCTAATCTATATTCGTCAGGTAATTGGTATTCAAATTGTTCAATATTATTTTCATGGATAATTTGTAAAATATTATTGGTGAGCGATTGCGTGTTTTTTGCATCATTTATTTTATAATAAACTACTGTATGCCCTGCCTTTTCTATACTTTGGGCAAAGTGGCGCATAGCTGCAAAAAAGCCAACTATTTTTTGGATGTGATGGGTAACATAATCGGTTTCTTGCCTCATTTCAAAAAGGCAAAAAATGGTATTATCATCCACAGTTTTGAACCACGAATGGTCTAAATTCAGTTGGTCGCCAAGAATCAGTTTAAGTGTTTTCACAATAGATTAAACTTAATTTTGGAGATTATGTTTTGGCGTTTTCTTCTCAATCCGTCTGACGCTGATCAGCGCAATGGCTTATTAAGCGTCTGACGGAAGTAGTATTAACCTAAGATAGCTCTATTTAAAAAATCGTTTAAAGGTTTCATGGCTTTGAATGCACTTTGGCATTGGCTCAATAATTCTTTTTCGGTTAATCCTTTGTCTTTTATGGGTAAATATGCTAAAAAACCTTTGTGTTTAATAAAATCAATGGCAGGATTTTCGGCATTGTAACCCTTTGGTGGACGTTGTAATTTATCGCCAGTTAAAGTGCCAAAATGTTTTACAAAATCTTTGTGTTCAATAATGCCTTTAAACTCTTCAAAGTTATAATCAATCTCTTGCCTGATGGCGGCTAGTTTATCGGGCATAGGTTGGTAAGAACCGCCAGCTATAAAGCATTCGCCCGGTTGAATATGAACATAGTATCCGCAAAAATCTGCTGCTTTGCCACCTTTGCTTAAGCTTATTCCAAAGTTGTTTTTATAAGGATTTTTATTTGAAGAAAAACGCACATCCCTATTAATTCTAAAAATACATTTTTTAGCATCTAAATCGGCCATTTCAGGGTCAAATTTTGCTGTTTGAGTTATTAAATTCGATACCAATTCAATCCAATCTTTACGCAATTTTTCGTATTCAGGTCGGTTTAAATCAAACCAATCTTTGTTATTGTTTTGCTGTAAATTATTTAAAAAACCTAAAAGCGCTTGTACATCCATTTTTGTAGTAATTAAAATTCAATATTATAAAATATCAAATAAACGAAACAGAAAATTGTTTGTGGTGGCTGAAACTATTGTTAACTAAATCTTTTTTCTTCGGGCTAAAAATTGTTTGTAGGCAAATAAACTTGTAAAATAAACTGCCAAACCTATTGGGACACAAATAACTAACCAACCTAAAATGGCTAAAATTTGTGAATTTATTAACGAAAGTATTTTTTGTAAAAAGGCATTTTGTGCAAATAGTTCAATTTCAATTTTTATTACTTCTGTTTTAAATAAATGGATACTGAAATAGTTACCTAATTGATAAAAAGGCACTAGCATAATTAGCTGTAATGGTGAAACTAACCAATTAACCAACTGAATTACAATGATATTTAACCTGAAAATAAATGCAAAAATAAAACATAAAACAGAGGTTAATCCAATAAAAGGAAACAAGCCTAAAGTTACTCCAAAACTGATTGTGAGCGCTAATTGACAAGGCGTTAACCCATAAGTGAAAATTTGAATAAATTTGATTTTAAAGTTTTGGAAAAGCTTTTGCATGCCGCTAATTTTGTCTCAAAGGTAAATTGTTTGGCGTTATTTAAAGGGTAAAATTAATGTTAAGTCTAAGCATCAATCACGCTTTTTTAAGTACCAAATTACAAAACCTGCCACAATTAGTAAAGGCCATAGTTTTAATAGATTGATAAAAATGGTTTCTAAAATGCTCCAACCGGTTTTTATAGATTGCCCAATTTTAATAAAAATATTAGGCTCAAACGATTCAATATTTGTTTTGCTAGCCACAGTTTCGCAATAAGTTTCTTCGTTTTGATATATATTTAAATTGATGGTGCTATAGTTCATTTGATCCATTAATGAAAGGTTGGCCATTTTAGCTTCATCCGCTTGTTGTTGTCGTTTGTCTAATAATTCTTCGGCTTGGGTAGTTTCTGTAAGTTTTTTACCTTGTTTGTCAATGGCATTTTCTATCCTATTTTCATTTTTTGAAGCTCGCTTTTGAGTTAAATTATTCGATAGTAACTGAATATTTACATCATCTGCTTTTATGATTCTATAGTCTAAGAATGAAATAGTTTGTGCAATCAGTTTTAAAGTAGTGTCGAGCTTTGAATTAGAAACTCGAATGGTCATATCGTTATGAACTTGAAAATTGGTTAAGTTTACCAATGAGTCATCGCTAACGCGTGTAGTGGCATTATTTATAACATGGCTGCTTAGGTTGGTATAAGTTACAAAACCATTCATTTTGCTGGTTATGTCTTCAATAAAATAGGTAGCTTCAGTTACTTTTTTTACTTTGAATTTTAACTCTGCCGTTCTTATAAATTTATGGATTGTATCTGCCTTATTTTCTATGGCAGCCGATGATGAAATAATTGAATCTGCTTCAGTTATTTCGTAGTTAGATGTTACCATTTTCCTTTTTTCTTCGGCTGAAGGTGCGCATGAACAAACAGCTAAGCACAAAATGGTAGATAATAAGAATGATTGTGTTCTAAAGTTCATATTTTCTTTTTTTCAATACAACAATATTATTTAAAATTTAGTATTCAATTTTGCTATTTTTGAAATAATTAATTTTGCTAATAATGACACAACTAGTTTTAAATATTGAAGATGATAAATTGAATACATTTATTGAATTTATTAATACATTGGATTATGTATCAGTTGAAACTACCATTTCCGATTATCAAATGGGGGAAGTTGGCGCAAGACTGCAAATGCTAAACGATGGTGAAATGAAAATTAGACCTTGGGAAGATGCTCAAAATGATGTTTTTAAATAATGAAATATAAGATATTTATTTCTGAGGCGGCTGAGTTTGATATAAAAGAAAGTTATTCTTGGTATGAACAAAGGCAAACAAATTTAGGTGAAAATTTTAAAAAGCAAGTTGTTTTTATATTTAAAAAAATAGAGGAGAATCCACTAATTTTTCAAATAAAATATAGTGAGGTAAGAGTTGCTTTTTTAAATAAATTCCCATTTGGTGTGCATTATTTGGTAAATAAAGAAAAAATCATTGTTTTAGCAGTTTTTCATACCAGTATCAATCCCCGAAAATGGGTTAGAAAATAAATTTAAAAATACCATTGTACTCCTACTTTAATGCATTTATTTAGCAGCATGAATGAATTAGAAGCTAAAATATTAATTGATGATTTATGCAGCCAAATAGAAAAGCATAATTATAACTATTATACCTTGTCAAATCCTAGTATTTCCGACTTGGAGTTTGATCAACTTTTGAATCAATTAATTGATTTAGAAAAACAATTTCCTCATTTACAAAACCCCAATTCGCCTACTTTAAAAGTGGGTGGAAGCATTACCAAAAATTTTGAAACGGTAAAGCATAAATATCCCATGTTAAGCTTGGGAAATACTTACAACGAAGCCGATTTACGCGATTTTGATGATAGAATAAAAAAAGCCATTGGCAATAGTTTTGAATACGTTTGCGAGCTTAAATTTGATGGATTGGCTATTAGTTTAAGCTACGAAAATGGTAAGTTAGTTCGCGCTGTTACCCGTGGAGATGGCACGCAAGGCGATGATGTAACCAATAACGTAAAAACCATTAAATCAATTCCACATCAACTAAAAGTAAACGATTATCCTGCGAGTTTTGAAATTCGTGGTGAGGTTTTTATGCATAAAAAAACCTTTGAAAAACTGAATGCCGAATACCGCAAAGAGCTAGAGGATAAAGAGGTTTATACGGAAACTCAAATATTAGAAAGATTGTATAAAAACCCACGTAATTTTGCCAGTGGAACTTTAAAAATGCAAGATAGCAGCGAAGTGGCCAAACGTCCGCTTGATGCATTTTTATACTTTTTATATGCCGATAATAAAGTAAGCGAAACTCATTTTGAAAGCTTAAAATTAGCCGAAAGTTGGGGCTTTCAGGTAAGCGACCATCACAAACTTTGTAGTAATATAGATGATGTGTTGGCCTTTATAAAATACTACGAAACTACTCGTCACGACTTGAGTTACGAAATAGATGGAATTGTAATAAAAGTAAATAATTATTTGCAACAAGAAGATTTGGGCTTTACGGCTAAAAATCCACGTTGGGCTATTTCATATAAATACAAAGCTGCCACTGCAGTTACCAAATTAGAAAAAGTAACTTACCAAGTGGGAAGAACAGGTGCGATAACTCCTGTAGCTAATTTAACTCCTGTTCAATTGGCGGGAACTACCGTAAAACGTGCTAGTTTGTACAATGCCGATGAGTTGGAAAGATTGGATTTGCACGAAAACGATACTGTTTTTGTAGAAAAAGGAGGAGAAATTATTCCGAAAATAGTAGGTGTTGATACTGATAATAGAGAGCCAAATGCTGTTAAAATTATTTACCAAACCCATTGCCCTGAATGCAATACCGAATTAATAAGAAAAGAGGGTGAAGCCATTCACTACTGTCCAAATGCAAGCCATTGCCCACCACAAATAATTGGTGCTATGGAACATTTTGTGAGCCGCAAAGCTATGAATATTGATAGTTTAGGCGGTGAAACTGTGGCAGCATTTTATAAAATTGGTTTAATAAAGACTTATGCCGATTTATACGATTTAAAATATGAGCAAATTTTAAATTTAAGCATTGAAACCAATGATGATTTGGATGATTCGAAAAGTAAAAAACGTTCTATCAAGGAGAAATCTGCTTTAAACATTATTGAAGGAATTACTGCCACTAAGGCTGTTCCTTTTGAAAGGGTTTTGTTTGCGTTAGGAATAAGAATGGTGGGTGAAACGGTAGCAAAAAAATTGGCTAAACATTTCCAAAATATTGATAATATTATGGCTGCTACTAAAGAACAAATAGCCGATATTTATGAAATTGGTGATAAAATAGCTGAACATTTAACTCAATTTTTTGCTGATAACGACAATGTGCAAATGATTGAAAAATTGAAAGCACATGGCTTAAAATTGGCTATTGAAGAAGAGGTAGGAGTAGAGCGTAGCAATAAATTAGATGGAAAAACGTTCTTGGTAAGTGGTACATTTGCCATGAGTCGAGATGATTTGAAAAAACTGATTGAAGTAAATGGTGGTAGAAATATTGCAGGTGTTTCAAAAAATTTAAATTATTTGATAGCAGGCGATAAAATGGGGCCAGAAAAATTGAAAAAAGCTACCGATTTAAATATTGCAATCATCAGTGAGCAAGATTTTTTAAACATGATTAATTAAGCAAAAATGAAACGAATATTTTTAATATTATTACTGTTTAAAACGTTTTGCTTATTGGCTCAAAACGATGTGATTACAGTAAATTTAGATACTTGGGGTAAGGACGATAGGTTTCATAAATATGAAAACACTTTGGCTTTGTTTAAAGTGCAAGGCGATACCATAAAAAGTTTAGATTTTGAAGACCTTAGACCTGCAATAAACATCATTATAAAAAAGCCTACAGGTTATAAAAATTATGCTTATGGTTTTTTGTTTTTTACAGGCTCTAATAATTATAAAAATCAAGGTTATGTAACTGTTTTAGTAGGTGACTATAATACTATAAATCCTACCATGTGGGTAGATGTAAACCAAAATTTTGACTTTACCGATGATGAAAAAATAATGATGCCTTATTACTACCAAAATGGAATTGAAATATTACTTCCAAACGCTCAAAATAATTTAGGCGGAAACAAAGTTTTACTTAGTAGAACCATGCTTTTTGGTAAATTAGATTTGCGTAAATACAAAGACGAATATTATCAATATTATTATAAGGATAGAATTTTTGTAGGGCTTGATTTTACTTACCGCGAGCAACGTTATTTAGCTAAAACGGGTATTGTGAAATTAAATGACGATAGTTTTAGAATAGCCTTGCACGATGGAAATTCGAATGGGAAATTTAACGATAAAGATACTGATAGGGTTATTGTAATTAATTATAATGATTCTATTTACGATACTACTAATGATTTGTTTGCTAGTAAATTAAGTAGTAATGCTAAGAATAATTATTTTGAAAAAAACGGTAAAATTTTTGAAATTGTAGAAGCAGATGCAGCAGGTACTTTTATAAAAATTAAACCATCGAATAGCGATTTGTTATTTGGGAAAATTGCCGAAGGAAAAAAAATACCAAAGGTGAGTATAACCACTCATCGTGGTGAAAAAAAGAATTTAAAAAAGCTAAGAAAACACCAAGTATTTATGTATTTTACTTCGCTTACCTCTAAAAACTTTGAAAAGGATACGGCTATTTTACGCCAAATTGCCGCTATTGACTCTTGCCATATTCGGGTTATTTTATTTTTATATACCAATAAAAGCTATACCGTACGCATTTATGGAAGCCAAAGTAAGGCCAATTATACAGTAGCTTTAGGGCATAAAGTATTAAATAAAAAACTAGGAATAAGGGGTTTACCTCAAACGTTGTTGGTTGGTAAACGCAGAAAAGTAATTAAATATGGCATTACTCCTGAAGAATATTTGAATCAATTGATCAAACAATAGCATTAAGATATAACCAATAAATAATTTCTGGTTAATCCTAATATAATTTTACATTCGCATATAGCAATAGTAAAATTAACACAATTTAAAAATATGAAAGTATTAGTAGTAGAAGACGAACCAAAAGTAGCCTCTTTTTTAAAGCAAGGCTTAGAAGAGCAAGCCTTTGACGTTACCATAGCCTATGATGGTTTTTTTGGTAAAAAAATGGCTTTAGACAATTATTATGACGTGATTGTTTTAGATTTATTAATTCCTTATATAAACGGAATTGACTTATGTAAACAGTTGCGTGCAGAAGGGTTAAAAGCACCAATTATGATGCTTACTGCATTAGGAAGTACCGATGATAAAGTTTTAGGCTTAGAGGCTGGTGCTGATGATTATTTGGTAAAACCTTTTGAATTTAGAGAATTAGTTGCTCGTTTGCGAGCTTTAAGCAATCGTTATACCGATAACTTACAAGATCAAAAAGTATTGAAATTAGCCGATTTAGAGCTAGATTTATACAAAAAAGTTGTTCGCAGAGGAGGAAAAAGCATTGATTTAACAGCTAAAGAATTTAGTTTGTTAGAGTATTTATTACGTAACAAAAATCGTGTTATTTCTCGCGCAGAAATTGCTGAAAAAGTTTGGGATGTAAATTTTGATACAGGAACTAATATCATTGATGTTTACATTAATTTCCTTCGTAAAAAAGTAGATAAAGAATTTTCAGTTAAATTAATTTATACCATGGTAGGTATGGGTTATATTATGAAAGAGCCTGATTAATATTTAAAATATATAAAAATAAAAGCTACCTGTAATAAATAGGTAGCTTTTTTTATTTTTACAAAAAATTACCAATTAAATAATGATTGTCAAAAATGTACTTGCTTTAAAATTCACAGCCATAATAGCTGCTGTACTTTTAATATTTTCACTTTTTGCTTACGAGTTTTTAAATTCATTTCGAAACCATGAATTTAACCAAAACTTAAAGGCATCGAGTGAGAACTTGGCCTATATTATTTTAGATACCAATGAAGTAGATCACAGCTTTATTAAATCTGCTTTCGACCATCATAGTAAAATGAATCCAAAGCAAATTTTAATGGTTTTTGAAAATAACAACAAGCAATATTTTGCCATCAAAAATTTGAATAAAGAGGTAATTCAATATATATTGGATAACTTAGCTACCCAAAAAGAATTTAGTTTTATAAAAAATGATACTACTTTTGTGGCATTTAATTATGAAATAAACAAAGCTAAATTTAAAATCATTGCATCGGGCGTAGATGATAAAGGCAAGGTAAAAATGAGTTTTTTAAAATATAGCCTTGTAGGTCTGTTTATTATAAGCATAATGTTGACAGCTTTATTAGGACGTGTTTTTGCTAAACAAGCTTTAATGCCAGTAAATAAAGTAATTGGTCAGGTAGATAAAATAAGTGAAAGCAATTTATTTGAACGCCTTGATAGAGGCAATGGTAAAGATGAAATAGCCCAACTTGCTATTACTTTTAATCAAATGTTAGATAGGTTAGAAAATTCATTTAAATTGCAGAAAACTTTTGTTTCCAACGCTTCGCACGAGTTTAGAACACCTTTAACTGTAATGAAGGGCCAAATAGAAGTGCTTTTATTGCAACCTCGTGCTTCCGAAACTTATATCAAAACATTCGAATCGCTTTTAGATGATATCAATAATCAAATAGAATTAATTAATGGATTAGGCAATTTGGCCAATGCCAATGCTAATTTCCCTAATATTAGTTTGAGTAAAGTTTATATTATTGATTTATTAGACGAGTGTGTAAGTGAATTAATGCGCAACAAAAAATATAACGCAGTTTTAAATTTTGAAGATTTTCCTGACAATGAAAATACGCTTTATTTAAAAGGAAACCATGCATTATTGAGATCAGCGCTTATGAACGTAATGGACAACGCTTGTAAATTTAACCAATCGCCTACCTGCCAAGTAAATTTTAAATGCAATAATGAGTTTATGGTAATCACTGTTATTGACAGTGGATTAGGAATTAGTAAAGTCGATATAAGCCATGTTTTCGAGTCGTTTTATAGGTCGAATAATATTAGGCACATACAAGGACATGGCATTGGTTTAAGCTTGGTAAAGAAAATAATTGACTTACACCATGGTAAAATTACCATTGCTTCAGAATTGGGTAAAGGAACTAAAATAAGTATTTATTTGCCTAATATTACTTCAGAAAATAATGTCTTATTTTAGGTGAATCAATGTATTTAATAAAACTATTTTTATATATTTAGTTGTCGTATTTTTCTAATTGTTTAATCAAAACTGCGTAATCTTTATGGTAATCAGCTGTTATATCATAAGGTTTATCAAAAGCGGTAAAGCTTAATTGTTTGGCATGAAGCACCACGCGCTTAATAATAGGCTCTTCGTTCTCCCATTTTCCTTCTTTAAATCGTGGTTTAAATTGAGATAGAAACACATTTTTTCCTCCATAGCTTTCATCGGCCACAATTGGAAAATTTTGCGAAGCAAGGTGAATTCTTATTTGGTGTAATCTACCAGTAACGGGTTTGCAAGCCAATAAGGTAAAATGCTTATATAATTTTAAAGTAGAAACAATGGTGGTTGATGGTTTTCCATCTTTTTTATCTACAAATGCCAATCCCTTGCGCGTTTGGCTTAAAGGCAAATTTATTTCTTGGTTTTGAACCATCAATTGCCCAGCTACAATGGCATGGTAGGTTTTGTTTACCTCTCTTTTTTCAAATTTAATGGCCATTTCGCGGTAAGCTTCATCGCTTTTGGCCATTAATAAAATTCCACTTGTTTCTTTATCTAATCTGTGGCAAAGGCGAAGGTCTTCATTATGCTTTTTAGCTAATTTTATAATGCTAAGGTTATCATCGTGTCTATCATCTAAACTTGAATAAAATGCTGGTTTATTTATAAATAAAAAATGCTCATCTTCAAAAATGATAATTTCTTTTAAACTATGTATGTGTTTCATATAATTATTTTGCAATATTAAGCATTTGTTGCATTTTAGTAAGATTTACTTTAATGGCAATGAACCACACACAGAAATCACTATCATTGCAGTTATTAATATTATGATAAAATTATTTTACTCTTTTGCATTAAGTGCCTTGGTATCGGTAAGTGCATTGGCACAAAAACAACGCAAAGCTGGTCATTTGCCAGCTGGCAGAACACAGGCAGAATATCAGTTAATGATAGATAATGCAAAAAACAAAACAGGTGCTTTAGGTAAGGCAGTAGTTTTTCCATCGAATATGCGTATGCCTGGCGAATTTGAAGAAAGCAAAGCAGTAGCTATTAGTTGGTCTTACGAATACAATCAAGATTTTACCCAAATTATTGGAATTGATACAAGCACCACTTATGGTTGGATTTCAGCCCAGTTAGCACATTATATATCACAAGAATGTGATGTTTGGATTAGGCTTTGGGAAAAAGGAGACAGTGTGAAAGTTTTAACTTTTATGGAAAGTTTGGGTTGGCCATTAACCAATTATCATTTTTTGTATCAAAAAGGTGATGATTTTTGGGTGAGAGATTTTGGTCCAATGGCTTTTTATTATGGCAATGACGATAGTATTGGCTTTACAGATATGAAATACTATGATGGCAGAGATTTAGATAATGTTTTTCCAGCTTTATTAGCTGAAAAAATTGGTTATAACAATTACGAAACCACATTAAATGCAGAAGGTGGAAACTTAATGGCAGATGGTTATGGAAGAATGGTTTTTAGTTCCGTTATTCGTACAGCAAACTCCGACATTCAAAAGTGGACAACGGCTAAAACATACAGCATCATTACTTCAACTTTAGGAACTCCTGATTTACAAGATTTGCCAACTTTAAATTGCGATGGCGGA
>JBGSBN010000106.1:0-11071 GCA_041730515.1 Methylacidiphilales bacterium
GCTTTGGCAATGTTTAATATACTTGAAGAAAGTGCTTGTTCATTAACAGTGAAACTCATCCAATCTAACACAGGACAAGAGCCACTTAAAACATTTATTACAACATTTAGTTTAGCTACTGATTTTTGCACTCCTTTTGAAACATTACCTTTAAATACTTTTTTTAGTATATCAGGTAGGTGAAGGCTAGTGCTATCTTGTAACCAAACATTACCAAATGAGGCAAACAATTTGTGCTTGATTTGTGCTTGAACCTGCTGATTCATTACTTCTTGAAGTAACGCTTTAACTGTATCTGTCCAAGCTTTGGTCATTCGGCCGAACAAAGCTTGTTTACTAACTGATTTACCTATTATTATAGACAATGAACTAGCCCAATCCCAATAGCTTTTACCTCCTTCACTCATCATGATGATAAAGGACGTTACTAATGAACTTGCTTTTATTTTACTGTTTCTTTGTTCAAATCCAAAAGCCTTGGCTAATTGTGTTATTTTATTTTTTGATACTGTGCCAACTTTTTTTAAATTGCGATGGGAAAGATTCTGAACTTTCATTACTTGGTCGTTTTAGAAGTTCACAAAACAATCTTTCCCTTTTTTTATTTTCTAGTTTTTCTTTCAACTATTAAGGCTTCCTAGCTATTTTATGTAGTCTTAACTTGACGCGTATGCGATGAATCGGGACGCTGCTTTGTCCTAAGAAATAAGTTATTATTTGGTCGTAAGTACTTTGCCCTAAACCATTGCGCATATTTACAAAATAATTTTGTTTTCCAATATAAATAAAGCACGAGTTACAAACTCTTTTTCATTTTAAATCCGTAGTACCCCCGCAATAGCCTTGCTGCATACTACGAATAGTGGGTTTTAATTTTTAAAAACCGCTTTAGTTTTTGGCTAAAACGGTTTTGTTAGGTGGTAAGTTAAAAAGTTTTAGGCTCTTTGGTTTTAGATTTTTCATCCGGTGGATGGCTGCCTATTATTTTATACCGCTTTGAAGTAGGTTTAGTCCAATTTATTTTTAGCTGCATAACACCACCTAAGATTTACCCCAAACCCATTGGCCTAATTTATAAATCAAAATGGTATTACTTATTGATTTTTAAAAATAGGCAAAAGCAAAACCCATTCAGAACCAATTATTTCCATTTGTTTAGCTCAAATGTAATGGAAGCATAACCCATTCTGCCAACAAATGGACCGCCATAAACTTGGTAAACATTATTATTTAACAAATTACTTGCTCCAATTTTAAAAACTGCATTTAACTTGGTAATAGTACTATTCCATTGTATATCTACCATGCCATACGAAGGAACGAAGCCTGTAAATTGTGGGGAGCCTTCAAATAAAAACCCTTCTTGCCATTTAAAATTAACCCCATAACCCCATTTTTCTTTTTTCTTTAAATAGGCTATATCTCGTCCATTTACACCAAGATTAAACTTATGTTCGGGAGTGTTAAATGCAGGAATAATTGGATCTGTACTACCTCCACGGTCTAATCTATTCCAACTATAATTGCCACTAAAACCAAGATAGTTTTTGTAAAAATAGTTTAACCCAATGGTAAAACCTTGTGTGGTAACCACATCTTTTGAGTTGGTAGTAACCCTAAATGCGTTTACATTACTTGGAAATGGATTTAACGAATCCCAAGTAACTTGAGCTCCTATTTTAAATCCTAAAAAATCTTCGTACCAACTGTAATAGTAACTTGCATCCACAAATAATTTTTCAGTAATATTTCCTCTATAACCAAACTCTATGGTTCGGCATCTTTCGGGCCTAATAGCATCAATATCGAACGATGAAGTTTTAAGTCTATCTTCCCCATTTCTATATCGGTTATTATTCACCAACATATCGCGCAGGGTATCAATAGCTATTAATCCTTTGTAGCCCGTTAAGTTACCTAATAGCGTGGCTCTTCCTACGTTTAAGTTAAAATATTGATCGGTTAAAGTTGGATTTCTAACGGCCGATGATAACGAGAAACGGAATACATTTTTCTTTTGAGTATAAACCAAAGTAGCTGCTGGCGACCATAAAAAGTTGAAGTTTTGGTTTTTATCAACCCTATTGGTAACACTTACTTTTAGTTTATTATCTATAAACTTACGTTCAAAACCAATGTATGCACCCACCTCTTGATTGGTAATTTGAATAAAACCAACATTTTGAAATCCTGAAATTGAGTCATCTCCAACAAAACCTACTTGAGTTCGTTTAAGTATATTGCCTTGTGCATCTCTGGCATAAATAGTTTTTATTTCTTCACCATCTTTAAAAATAGTTCCTTGCGAAAAAGGTACATAAATGCGGTAATTACCACCTACAGTTGCATCCCAACCACTTGTAAATGAAGAAAATCTATTTAATAAATAAGATACATATCTAATTGGATAAGAATATAATTTAGTTCCAAAATTCTTTTTGTTTGCCTCAAAAATTCCAATTTTATAATTCGGTGTATTAAATTTATACTCACCTGCTACATGGTACAATGCCGATTGGTCAAAAAAGCGAGAGCCTCCATTTTGGTTAGTGCGCGATGTAATGGCATTAAAAGCTGAATCGAAACGAGCAGTTCCTGGTACAAAACGGTCAATTCCATTTACATTTCCAATTCCACCTGCATTGGCAATATCACGCGCTAAATTGTGGTATTTATTTAACGAGTCGGCAAAATTGGTTCTCCAATAATTATCAATAAAGTTTAATCGTTGGTTATTTGCACCTGGAATAGTATCTAGCCTAATTCCTTGTCCCAAGTTGTCTTGAATCCATTTATTAACCACAGGCGAAAGGTTAGATGTTAATGAATTATTATAGTCTTTACCCCAATTCTCATCGCTTTTTGCGGCTCTTTGTAATAATAAAGCTGTATTATAAGCATCGTAGCTATTGCCCGCATCCTCATTGGTAGCATAAGCACGTATAAAAAAACGATTGTCTTTTTTAAGTTCCAATTTATTTTGGAAAAATAAAATATCGCGTAAACTAAAGCGATTTTCGCCTTGATAAACAGTGGTTCCTGTTCCAAAACTAGTGGCATAAATTAACTCTGTATTTTTAGTTACTTTGTAATGAGCAGCTCCACTTAGTTTTAAGTTTTTTGAGTTATAATCAACCAAGTCTTTTTCATCATATCCATTTCTTAAATAATATCCTTTTCCTACGCTTGATGCTAAAGAAAGAGGTGTGTAAAAAATATTACTAGTAAACTCATCACCATAACGGTTAACTGCATCATAGCTTCCTGCGTTGCTTCTGCCAACGGGTGATTGAGAAGTTGGATCTGCGTTAGTGGCATTCCAATCATTGGCCTGCATATAAAACACATTCATTTTATAGGCAAATTTTTCTACTCCATCTTTATTTTTAATAATTTGAGCCCAACGCACAGCTGTTTCAGTTAAACTTCTTTCGCCAACTTTAATTTGTGCACTTAATCCAGGATATAAAAACGGACTTTTGGTTTGCATATTAATTACGCCATTAAAAGCATTTGGCCCATAATAAGCTGAACTAGCACCAACCACTAAATCTACTTTTTGAATATCGAGTTCGGAGGCTCCCAAAAAATTACCTAAACTAAAGTTTAATCCAGGCGATTGATTATCAACACCATCAATTAACTGTAATGAGCGAACAGGCGAAGTAGAATTAAAACCACGGGTATTAATAATTTTAAAACCAATACTTGCCGAAGTAATATCAACACCCTTTAAATGTGCCAAGCCTTCGTAAAAATTAGCAGCAGGAGTTGACTTAATGGCAATGGCATCCATGGTTTCTACTGTTAATGGGTTTTGTTTAATTTTTTCGGTAATTCTACTATCGCGTACACTTACTTCTTTTAAAGCCTTTTCCGACTTTGAAAGTTTGATATTTAATTTAGTTTTTTCATCAGCAACAGCAATTTCTTTAGGTTCATAACCTAAATATTTAACCACCAACACAAGTGGTAAAGTAGCTGTAGTTTTTAGTACAAATTGTCCATCGTAATCGGTTTGCGTTCCTTTGGTTGAACCCTTTACCAATATAGAAACTCCAATTAATTTTTCGTTTGTTTTGGTATCTACTACACTTCCTTTTAAAGTAGTTTGTGCCCAAACAGTACTAAAGCTTATGAAAGTAAGTGATATAAAAAGTATAAATGTTTTCAAATTTCAGTTTATTTATTTGCTTCGAAATTATCAATATTAATGAAATAAAAAACTCCAACCTTTAAATTATTGATTTTCAATTTAAAATAAAATAATTAATCAATGCTTGCCTTTGGTTTAGCGAGCAATTATTTTATGAATTTACTGAATCACATTTATTTACATAATTGGTTTTGATTTAAATAAATTTAAAAGCACTTTTGCCTTCTATACTTAAACATAAACTATGCGTAAAATTTCACTAATTGCCATTGCTATTATTATTGTGGCATCGTGTGCTACCAAAAAAAAGCCGGTAGCATCAGCCCCCATGGCTCCTAAAACTACCTCGATTGCCGACAAAATAAAATCGTGCAAAAAGAAAGAGGGTTTATTTCCATTATTCCAAGATACAGTTACTGGAAATGTATTTATGATTGTAAAAAAAGAGCAATTAGATAAAGAATACATTTACTTTTCGTACACTGTAGATGGAGTGGTGGCAGCAGGCCATTTTAGAGGCAGTTTCCGCGATAATAAACTTTTTACCATTAAGCGTTATTTCGACAAATTAGAGTTTGTGGTACAAAATACTGGTTATTATTTCGATAAAAATAATCCAATAAGCAAAGCTGCTAATGCCAATATTAGTAATGCCATTTTGGTAAATCAAAAAATAGTAGCCGAAGATGCTAAAAAAGGCGAAATGCTTTTAGATGCAAGTGCAATCTTTTTAAGTGAAAGCATGTGTCAAGTAAAACCATCACCATTTTTTGGTTTGCCTCCAGGTTTTCAAGTTTTTAGTTTAGGTGGTTTAAGTCGCGAAAAAACTAAATTTACTAGTTTAAGAAATTACGAAAAAAATACAGATTTAATAGTAGAATATGTGTATGATAATCCAATGCCAATGGCAGGCGGAGGAAAAGAAGTTACAGATGAACGCGCAGTAAGTATTTTTTTACAACATACTTTAATTGAAGCTCCTAAAAATAATTTTAAACCAAGAGCTGATGACCCAAGAGTGGGCTATTTTGGCGAGCAAGTTGAGGATATGACTACTACCAATGCAGTGGCTTACAAAGATGTTATTCATCGTTGGAATTTAGAAAAAAAAGATACCAATGGTGCTATTTCTGAACCTGTAGAACCAATTACTTGGTGGATTGAAAATACAACACCTCCCGAATTTAAGGCTACCATAAAAGAAGCTGGAGAAAAATGGAATTTAGCATTTGAAACTGCGGGTTTTAAAAATGCAGTTGTTATAAAAGAACAACCAGATACTGCTACTTGGGATGCAGGCGATATTCGCTATAATGTGTTACGTTGGACTTCATCTCCTCAACCTCCTTTTGGTGGATACGGACCAAGTTTTGTTGACCCAAGAACAGGCCAAATTTTAGGTGCTGATATTATGTTTGAATACATTTTTGTAACCAACCGTTTACGTCAAGAAGAGTTATTTGATGCAGGTGCAAGTCGCGTTAATATGCCAAGTTCATTTAATAAAACTAATTTTTGTGATGCAAGCCATCAATTGCACCAAACTTCGTTATTTGGTTTAAATGCTTTGCAATTACAGGGTTTAAACGATGTAGAAAAAAGAGAGTATATCAAGCAGTCTTTATATTATTTGGTATTGCACGAAATGGGTCATACCATGGGTTTAAACCATAATATGAAAGCTAGCCAAATGTTAAAACCAAGCTTAATACATAACAAAGAAATTACCCGTAAAATTGGTTTAACAGCTTCTGTTATGGATTATCCTGCTGTAAATGTAGCTTTAGATAAAGCCAAACAAGGAGATTATTTTACCACTCGTCCGGGTCCTTACGATTTATGGGCAATTGAATTTGCTTATTCGCAAGGAGTAAACGATGAAGCAAAAGAAAAAGAACGTTTGGAAAAAATTCTTGCTCGTTCAAGCGATACCTTATTAATTTTTGGAAACGATGCTGATGATATGCGTGGAGTTGGAAGTGGTATTGACCCTAGAGTTAATGTGAATGACATGAGTGGCGATGCCATAGCTTTTGGTGTTGATAGAATAAAATTAGCTAATCAATTATTTACCAAACTAAAAGAAAAATACAGCAAAAAAGGTCAAACTTACCAAGAGTTGCGCCAAGCTTATAGCATTGCACAATCAGAGTATTTTAACCAAGTAAATGTAATTGCGCGTTATGTGGGTGGAGTTATGGTTGATAGAAGTTTTATTGGTCAAAATGGTGCCACCAAACCTTTAATTCCAGTTGATTACAAAGAACAAAAACGTGCTATGGATGTATTGGCTAAATATGCTTTTGCTCCTGATGCATTTACAGTTCAAGCTGATTTGTATAATTATCTTCAAGTTCAACGCAGAGGTTTTAACTTTTTTGGAAACAATGAAGACCCTAAAATTCACAGCCGCATTTTAAATTACCAAGGCATGATAATGGCGCATTTATTAAACGCAACCACTTTAAGACGTTTAACCGATTCGAAATTATATGGTAATAAATACAGCGTATTCGAAATGATGGGCGATTTAACCAAAGCCTGCTTTGTAACCGATGCAAGTAATCCAAATACGTTCCGTCAAAATTTACAAAATGCTTATACCGAACAATTAATTAGCATTTACAAATCAAGCAGATATGATGCTATTTCGCAGGCGGCTGCATTGGCACAGTTAAAACAAGTGTTAAACTTTGCCAAAGGTGGTTCAACCGATGAGGCAAAAGCACATTTTGCTAATATCAAACTAAAAATTGATCAAGCTTTGGCTGATAAATAGTTTTTTTTGAAATAAAATAATTTTTAAAATGCTCCTTGGTTTTTAAAAACTAAGGAGCATTTTTTTTAATAAAAAATCCACCTTGTAAAATGCCAAACTTTTAATAAACTTGCTCACCATGAAAATCAAAACAATTTACGTTGCCATTGCAGTATTATTATTTAGTAAAATAAATGCGCAAACTATTCCTACTGTAGTAATAAACACCACTGTGCATATAGGAAATGGACAAGTAATTGAAAATGGAATTGTTGCATTTAGCAATGGTAAAATTGATTATGTAGGCACCGAAAATAAAACGCTTTATAAAAATGCTACCATTATAGATGGAAAAGGTAAACATGTTTATCCTGGCATTATTTGTTTAAATAATTATGTGGGATTAAGCGAAATAGAAGCTGTTAGAGCTACCCACGATTTTAACGAACAAGGAAGTATTAACCCCAATGTACGTTCGCAAATAGCTTATAATACCGACTCGAAAATATTACCAACTTTAAAAGTTAATGGAATTATGTTTGTGCAATCAGTTCCGCAAGGTGGTATGATTAGTGGCACCTCCAGCGTGATGAAAACTGAAGGCTGGAATTGGGAAGATGCCACCATTAAGCAAGATGATGCCATCCATTTAAATTGGCCAGAATACACCCATGCTAATGAAAAACAACGTGAACAAGTAAACGAAAGGATAAAACAATTACACACTTTTTTTTCGGATGCTTTGCAATACCAAGCCAATACAAACAAAGTATTTAACGCTAGACTTGATGCCATGAAAGGTTTATTTAACCAAACCAAAAAATTATATATTCATGTAAATACAGCCAAAGGCATAATTAATAGTATTCAGTTTTTTAAGAAAAATTTTCCTAATATACAGCTAGTATTGGCCGAGGCTAACGAAGCTAATATGTGTATAGCTTTTATAAAAGAAAGTAAAGTACCTGTAGTTTTAAGCAATATACACAGCCTGCCAAGCACTGCTAATAAGGATGTGGATCAACCTTTTAAAACAGCTGTTCAATTACAAAAAGCAAATATTTTATTTGCCATTAGCCATAAAGAAAGCTGGCAAACACGTAACTTAATGTTTAATGCAGGAACCACGGTAGCTTATGGCCTAACCCAAGAGGAAGCATTGCAAGCAATTACGTTAAATGCTGCTAAAATTGCTGGTATTGATTCTACTTATGGAAGCATAGAGCTTGGCAAAAGCGCCTCGTTAGTTATTAGCAATGGCGATATTTTGGACATGCGCACCAATGTTTTAACCAATGCATTTATTAATGGCGAAGCTGTTACTTTAACCAACGAACAAAACGAATTGAATCAGAAATATTTAAAAAAGTATAATTTGAAAGATTAAGCATTTAGCCATTGTAAAATGGCATTTACAGCGTTTTCATTTACTTCGTGTTTTCCTTCAAATATTTCAAAACTACAATTTGAATTTTCAAACAATAGCTTGTGCCCTTCTATTTTTTCCGGCTTCAATAAATTTTCCTGATTACCAACTATATATAGGCTTTTGGTTTCTTTAATAATATCGGGTAAATTTTCCTGAAACTCCTTCCCTATTTCGCCTGCAATCATTACCGAAAAATCAAAAGGCGTTTGGCTTGTATTTAAAAATCTAGTTTGCGTTGATACACCTTGGCTGAAACCTAGAAGAATTTTTTTGGCGTTTTTATAAGTAGTTAAATTTAAACTTTCTACTAATTGATTTAAATAATTATTGTAATCTATAATTTCATTTTCGCGTTCTAGGCTTGTCATCCAACTAGCTACAGGGCTTCCGCTAAATCCACGTGAGTAAAACTTATTTAAACCTTCGGGAGCTACAATAAAATGTTCATCTCCCAATATTTCAAAGCTGTTTAAAAATCCTTCTGCTGTTTGAGCATAACCATGAATTACAATCCAAATGTATTTAGTATTTTCGGTTAAAACCCCTTGTGTAAAATAACGGGCAGTTTTAGGAACAGTTAAAAAGTGTTTTTGCATAACTTTAAGGTGGTGCAAATTAAGTTGTTTTTTAGGTAATAAATAAAATATGAAAATTCATTCAAACACACCAAACAACCAAGTAAATCGAAAATTGTATTTTTGATTTACTTGGTAAAATATACATTTACCAAGTAAAATAAAAATTGTATTTTGGTTTTTCATGGTAAATGACTTTATTTGCAGAGTGATAAATAGAGATGATATAGCTAAATTAACCTTAAAAGCAGGTTGGGCTCCCGCCATTGCTATTTTGGGGCCAAGGCAATGTGGTAAAACTACATTAGCCAAAGCATTTGGTGCTTTGCAAAGCAATGGCTTTATTTATTTAGATTTAGAAAGTCCAACGGACAAAGCCAAGTTAACCGATGCGGAGGCTTATTTTAAAGTAAATGAAGAAAAACTTGTTATTATAGACGAAGCGCAACTAATGCCCGAACTATTTTCAATTTTGCGTTCAGTAATTGACTCCAACAGGCGAAGTGGAAGGTTTTTATTATTAGGTTCTGCCTCGCCAAATTTGGTGCATGGCGTAACTGAATCATTGGCAGGTAGAATATCGTTTTTAGAACTTGGTCCTTTAAAATTACAAGAAATTACAACTAGTGGTTTTAATTGGCGTATACATTGGCTAAAAGGTGGATTTCCACAAGCATTTTTAACTGAAAACAATTTGGCTTGGGCTGATTGGATGGCTGCATTTATAAAAACCTATACTGAGCGCGATTTTAGGTTACTTTTTGGAGTAAATTTAAATTCAATAGCCATTGCTAAACTTTGGCAAATGTTAGCGTATAACCAGGGTAATATTTGGAAAGCAGAAATGTATGCCAATTCATTAGGAGTAAGTGCCCCAACTGCAAATCGTTATTTTGAGTTTTTGGAAGGAGCGTTTTTGGTTTATAGACTACAAGCCTTTACAGCCAATACCAATAAACGAATGGTTAAAGCCCCAAAGGTGTATGTAAAGGATAGTGGTATTGTGCATTATGTAAATAGAATAACTGATAATGATACACTGCAAAGTCATCCAATTATCGGTGCTTCGTGGGAAGGTTATGTTATTCAACAAATTTATGCTAGCAGATCCGAAGGAATGGATATGTATTATTACAGAACTCAAAATGGTGCAGAGGTAGATGTGGTATTGGTTAAAGCCAATCAGCCTGTGGCTTGTATTGAAATAAAACTATCGAATGCACCTACTGTAAGTCGTGGTTTTTATAATTGTATTGACGATTTAGGAACCACCAAAAACTACGTAATTACACCTAGCAGCGACACTTATCCAATAAAAAATATTTGGGTTTGCAGTTTAGAAGATTTTTTGAAGAAGTATTTAGGAGAAATTTAACATCAATTACCTTTAAAATAGAAACAATAAACCCATTTATTTTATCTAACCAGTAATATAAATCCTTATCACTTTTTGATTGAATGTAGGAGTTATTTCTACTTTTTGATACTTCCAATTATTATCTACTTTATATTTAATGTTTAATAATGAACCGTTTTTTGAAACTATACGTGAGTAAAATATTTGTGCAGGTAAAGTTTGCCAGTTACGGGTATCATAGTTTCTAAATCTATCATTTACAGTGTATTTATTAATAATACTATTGTAATCATTTTTTATTCTTTCAGCACAAACATTTGTGAGCATATACTGTATATTATTTATTAAATCACATTTAAAATTGAAACCCTCTATTTCAATTATCATGTCAGAAATAGGTTCAGATACTTTTTCCATATAAGGATAACTTGTAAACAAAGGTCTTTCCAAATGGCTTGAATCAATTGTTTCAAGGTATGAAAATTGTTTCCTTGGACTATGATTAACCTCTATCAATACTATTGTTCCTTCTTGGATTGAATCTGATAAATTAGCTAATTCAGTAAATCTATTTTTATAAATTAATGTTTTATCATCAAACCTCAATAGTTTGCTGGTTCGTAACAAATCCAATTTTAATTGATTGGGGATTGTTAGACCATAGTTTATCAAACAATTTTCATTTTCAAAATCTTTCAAACTATTTTCATAAGCTATAAAAGCATCATTAATATTGCCAGTGGCTTCATAAAAAATGCCAGCACAAAGCGGTATAAATGGATTTGGAGAAAAGGTT
>JBGSBN010000107.1:0-10983 GCA_041730515.1 Methylacidiphilales bacterium
TAACGCTTTCTCTTTACTCACTTCTTTAGAACTTTCCCTCTCTCAAGGGGGTGCAAATGTATGTACTTTCTGCTTCTTTCCAACTTATTTATTTATCTTTCCCCTATTATACCTTATTTTCAAGGACTTATTTTTTATTTACTAAGGTTGGGATGTAAATTGTTATGTTGTTTCTCTTACTAGACAGAAGTAATAAGATATATTAATCTTACATAATACTCTTACATAATAGTCTTTTACATATTACTCTTATATATTACTCTTATATATTACACTTATACATTACACTTATACATTATACTTATACATTATACTTATATATTACACTTATATATTACACTTATAACCTGAAACCAATTATTTGATTTTTTGTTAGATGATATAAGTAAAAATATTATATTATTGCCGCATACATTATTAAGTTGTATAATGAGTAAAGAATTAGAGAAAAAAAAAATTGCGATACTAGGCAGTACAGGTAGTATTGGCACTCAAGCATTAGAAATAGCTAGAGAACAAAGTGATAAAATTGAAATTGAGGTATTAACAGCGAACAGTAATGCTGATTTATTGATTAAACAAGCTATAGAGTTTAAACCAAACCATGTGGTAATAGCTGATGAGAGCAAATACCTAATAGTAAAAGAAGCTTTAGATAAACATGATATTAAGGTGTTTTCGGGCAATAAAGCGATTGCTGACTTGATGGAAATAACCTCGGCTGAATTAGTTTTAACAGCTATGGTTGGTTATAGTGGACTTTTGCCAACTATTAAAGCAATTGAAAATAAAAAGAAAATTGCACTAGCCAATAAGGAAACTTTAGTAGTAGCAGGTGAATTAATTACCAAATTATGTAACCAACACCAGGTAAAATTAATTCCAGTTGATTCGGAACACTCTGCTATATTTCAATGTTTGGTGGGTGAAGACTTAAATACGATTGATAAAATTATTTTAACAGCTTCTGGTGGACCATTCAGAGGAAAAAAAGCTAATGAATTGCTAGAAATTACTAAAAAAGAAGCTCTTAAACACCCAAATTGGAGAATGGGCGCAAAAATTACTATTGATTCAGCTAGTTTAATGAATAAAGGATTAGAAGTAATTGAAGCCAAATGGTTATTTGGATTGGAAAATAATCAAATAGATGTAGTTGTTCATCCGCAATCTATTATACACAGTATGGTGGAGTTTAATGATGGAAGTATTAAAGCACAGATGGGATTGCCTGATATGAAACTACCTATTCATTATGCCTTTTTTTATCCTGAAAGAACTAAAACTAATTTTAAACGACTTTCATTTAAAGAGATGAATACGCTAACTTTTGAAGAGCCTGATATGCAAACATTTAGAAACTTGGCTTTAGCTTATGAAGCAATGGAATTGGGTGGAAATAAGGCATGTATTTTAAATGCGGCTAATGAAATTGCTGTAGAAGCATTTTTAAATGATAAAATAAAATTTTTACAAATAGCCGAAATAAATGAAACCTGCATGAACAAGGTCCATTTCATAAAACAGCCAACTTTAGAAGACTATATAAGCACTGATACCGAAGCTAGGTTAGTGGCTAAAAGTTTGCTAAGATAATATCAAATAGTTTTTTACTTTTGCAACCCTTAAAACTATACAAATAGTTAACTTAAAAAGATAAAAATATAAATGCAAACATTAACCATGATAGCGCAAGTAATTGCGGCTCTTTCAATTTTAGTATTAATACACGAATTAGGACATTTTTTAGCGGCAAAGTTATTTAAAATTAAAGTAGATAAGTTTTATTTATTCTTTGATTTTTTGTTTCCAATGCCTAGTGTTTTAAACTTTGCCTTATTTAAATTTAAAAAAGGTGATACCGAATATGGTTTAGGTTGGTTCCCAATGGGTGGTTATGTTCAAATTAACGGCATGGTTGATGAAAACATGGGTAACCAAGATTTAACAAAACCTGCAGAACCTTGGGAATTTAGAAGTAAACCAGCTTGGCAACGCATGATTGTGATGCTTGGTGGTATTATATTTAACGTAATATTAGGTATCATTATTTTTGCAGGTATAAAATACTACTATGGTGAAAAAATGCTGATAAACAGTACCGTAAAACATGGTATAGTACCTAGTGAGTTGGCTCAAGAAATGGGCTTTAAATTAGGAGATAAAATAGAAGCAGTTAACGGCAAAACTATTATACATTTAGATGATGCATTAAACTCAGAAATACTGATGAGCGAAAATCCTTACTACACGGTAAAGAGAAATGACTCAATCATAGAAGTTAAATTACCTGATGATTTTTTGAAAAAACTAACTAAAAAAACCAAAGGCGCTTTTTTTTCACCAAGAATGGAACTTTATGTGCAAAAGGTAAACAGTGGCTCAGCAGCAGAAAAAGCTGGCTTACAACCTAAAGATAAAATAATTGGAGTAGATACCAATAAATTAGTATTATTTGAAGAATTTCAGCCCTTGTTAATGGCATACAAAGGAAAAAGCACCAAACTGACTGTGGTTAGAAATAATGACACCATGGCTTTAACTGCTTTAATTGGTACGGATGGTAGATTAGGATTTATGCCTACCGATTTAAACTGGAAATTTGATACTGTTTCATACAGTTTATTATCGTCAATTCCGGCTGGAATTAACCAAGCTTACGAAACAATAACAAACCAAATAGCTGGATGGGGCAAAATTTTTAAAGGTGATATTCCTTTAAATAAAGCTGTTCAAGGTCCAATTGGAATTGCTGATTATTTTGGACCAACTTGGGATTGGTTAAACTTTTGGATGTTAACAGCTTTAATATCAATGGGATTAGCATTTATGAACTTTTTACCAATTCCGGCATTGGATGGTGGACATGTGGTATTACTTATTATTGAAATGATTACTAAAAAACCAATAAGTATCAAAGTACAAGAACGAGTTCAAACAGTTGGAACTATTATATTATTAACCTTAATGGTATTGATATTTGGTAATGATATTATTAATAAGTTTAAGTAAACCTATTTTATAAACACATAAAAAAGCCCTGTAAAACTAAGTTTTACAGGGCTTTTTTTATTAATCTACATTTTGTTGTAATCCGTCTTTGGCCTTTTTTAAAATATTTTCTAAAGTTATTTCACTTGGTCGGAAGTATGTTTTATTTAATAAATCGATACCTTCTAAAAGCTCTAAATACATTGATTTTAAGGACTCATTTTGAGCAATGGCATTTTCAATTTCCATATTCTCATAAGGTGATGTTTCCTTGTAAATGTAATTGAGTAAATCGTCTTCGGAGTAGTTTTTTTGCATAAAATTATTTTTAAATATAGGTAAAACGAAAATACAATATTTTTAGTATTGAAATAATTTTAGTTCAAATATTTGAGTACATTCTTAGCTAAAACGAATCTACCTGTTTGGTTGTAATGTTCTGTAGTCCAATCTTGATCAATAAAATCGAGGCCATTAACTTGTTCAAAACTATTAACCACGGTTACTCCATTTTTGCTATATCTATCCAATAAAAGCTGTTTATTTTGGTGCATAATATTAACCAACTCCTCCCCTACTAAACTATCGGCATACTGCACATTTTCGGCCAACAAATGAAAAATTAACTTTAAGTTTTTTTGCTTTGCAATGCTTACAATTTCATCAAAATCTTTGATTCGAGGATTGGTTTTTGCATCAATTGAGAAAGCATACGTTTTTATATAATGGCAAGCCAAAGAAATTTTAGGCATATCCCAATCGCCATTTGGCAATAGATAAGTTCCGTTTGCCATGGCATTATCCCATAGGCGAACTGTTTTGTATGGAAAATTTTTTGGCACATTCAATTTTAAGCCTTCCCAATCTTTTTCTACATCATGATCTCGTAATTGAATAATTTTATTATCGAAAGCATTAAACGATAGTTTGATACGTTTAAAAATGGGAATTATAGGCTCGTACATTACATTTGCTTGAGCTATATTGGTTTCCAAATGGGAGTTTATCCAAGGTGAGCCAAATGAGCGTGAATTAAGTGTAACAATTATTGTTTTTACTTTTGAATTTGACTTTAAGTTTTTAATTAACTGTAAAAAAGTACGGGCGTGGATAGCACCATGTTCTACCGAGTTTACTTTTAAAGGCGATAATGAATCAATCATTTGTGAAATAGATTGTAAGCAAGTATCGGTATTGGCAGCGGTGGCGTTACTTGATTCGGCATAGTACAATACATCGCTTAAGTTTTGCAAACTATCTTGGGCAAAAAGCAATTTAGCATCTAACTTTTCACAATCGGAACGATAATAATATTTTTCGTAAACATAATTAGTTAAAAAAATAGTTATTATGAATATAAATAAAGCAATGGATAGCCTAAAAATTAGTTTTTTCATTCTTAAAATTGAAAATAAATAAATTGAAAACTTTGAATGCCACTAAACAATAATATGCTAATTACCAGCGATATATAAATTAACCACTTCACCAATGTGTTTTTATTTTTCAAAAATTTATCAAATCGATTATTGTAAATGGCAATTTCGAGTAAAATAAAAATAGTAAGCATACAAATGGTAGGAATATTAGGCATTAACACTTTAGTTTCCAATTGAAAATCAATACATTGATTTAAAACTAGATAAACTTTATCGATATTTTCAGCCCTAAAAAATACCCAAATTAAGGTAACCAAAATAAAAGTAATATTGGCTCCGAAAAATTTAAATACAGGATTTTGTTTAATTGATTCAGGATAAAATTTAAGCAAAGTTTTTTCACTAATGTAAAATAACCCATGTAAAAAACCCCAAATGATAAAAGTATAATTAGCACCATGCCAAAAACCACTTAAAGCAAACACGAACAGAATGTTAAAAATCCAGCGGAAAGCGTTTACATAACTGCCACCTAGCGGAAAAAATACATAATTTCGGAACCAAGTAGTTAGTGAGATATGCCACCTTTGCCAAAATTGGTAAAAACTGGTGGCAAAATATGGTTGCTTAAAATTGTCCATTAAATTGATACCCAAAAGCCTGGCAGCACCAATAGCTACTGTAGAGTAACCATAAAAATCGGCATATATTTGAATAGAAAATGCACTTAGGGCAATCCAAGTAGAAGTAGCTTTAAAATTGGTTGGATTGGCATAAAATTCACTTACCAATGGAGCTAAATTATCGGCCACACACATTTTTACAAATAAACCGTATAAAATTAATCGTAAACCGTTGCCAAAATTTTTATACTTAAACTTATGTTTGGTTCTTAATTCAACACCTAAAGTAGCATATTTTTCGATAGGACCAGCCACCATTTGAGGAAAAAACAAAACATAATTGGCAAAATAGCCCATGTGTTTTTCTGCTTTTTGATTTCCTTTATAAACCTCAATGGTATAACTTAACGATTGAAAAGTATGAAACGATAAACCAATGGGTAATAAAATATCGATATGCTTTAAAATTGGAATATAATGAACAAAGGAATCAACAAAAAAATTATAATACTTAAAGTAAGCTAAAAGGCCAATATTGCTGACTATGCTAGTAATGAGCCAAAAAAGTTTGGCTGGTCCATTGTATTTTTCAATTAAAAGGCCACAAAAATAATCGATGATGATAATGGCATATAAAATTAAGATATAAGGTAAAAAAAACGCTGAATAAAAATAAGTACTTGCTGAAAAAAGTAAAATCCACCGCCATTTATGTGGCAATAAATAATACAACAAGGTAACTATTGGAAAAAAAAGTAAAAAATGTAATGAATTAAATAACATATATTTAAATAATTAAAAAGGATAACCAATACCAAAGTTAAAAATACTGTTATCCCAATACCACTCAAAGCTTTTAGCATTATTAATAACCCATCTACTTCCAAATTCCTTACTTGGATCGTGAAGTGGAACCGCCCCATCTAACCTAAAAATAAAAATACCTAAATTAAGCCTAATTCCTAAACCTGATCCTAAAGCTATTTGGTTATAAAAATTTTGAATATCAAAGTCGGCACCAATCCTACTATCTTGCTTAGCAGCCCAAACATTTCCCGCATCGGTAAAAACTGCACCTTCAAAAAGATGTTTGTAAATATTAAATCGGTATTCCATATTCAATTCTATTTTTATATCGCCCGATTTATCAATTTGATTAGAAGTAGAATAAACCCCAGGACCAATAGATCTTGGCCTAAAAGCGCGTATGCTGTTTGCCCCGCCTGTAAAAAAGCGTTTTTCAAAAGGAATAAAATCGGGTGAATTTCCATAAGGGAGCGCATAACCAAATGAAGCTCTGTACACCACGCTATTGTTAAAATCTAACCAATGATTGTACCTTATATCAATATATGTTTTTACGTATTGAAAGTAATTTAAACCAAATAATTCGTATTGATTTTTTATGTTTCTAGCAGTATCGGTAACTTTTGGTGCATTTAACAAAATATTTAGAGCCGAAACCATGTTTCCGGCTAATTCCAAAACATCCCAACGTAAAAAAACATAACTTTTACCTTTGCTAATAGGTTGAGAATTATAAGTAAAACCTAACCTAATATCGCTTACAATTAAATTGTTAGCAAATACATTTTGTAAAAAAATATCTGTTTTACTTTTTTGCTCTAACTCAGAATTGGTAAAATTGGTACGAACAAAACTAAACTCGGGAAAGGCAACAAAGTAGCTCACTAATTTTCTATTTACTTGATAAGAAGAACCTAAGGTAAAAACCCTGCGTTCATACTGAACATTTTTTTCATAGATGATTGATGAGTTTACAATTGTTTTGGTATTGGCGTTATTAATTTTACGATCAAATTTATTTAAAAATAATAGGCGAGGAAATGAAATACTAGCAGAGAAAGACTGTTCGCTGCTATTAAAAAATGGGGTAGGATCAATATTTTCGCCTCTTTGAGCCTCGAAACTGGAGCGAAACCTAAGTTGTAAAATTTCACCATTGTGAAAAATATTTCTATCGGTAAGCTGAATAACAGCTGCTAATCCATAATTTCGTAAAGATGGTACATTTACCAAATTGGCCTGATCACTTGTAATGGCTTGAGGTTCCAAAATAATATCGTACTTATCATCTTGCTTTAGGTTACAATAAAAATCAATAAAATTGCCACTATCGTATTGCTCTATGCTTGGTGTAATGGTTACTAGTTTAAACAACTGTAAATCATTTAGCCTACTGTAGGTTTTACTTAAATTATTTTGCTGAAAAAGTTCTCCCTTCATTAAATAATTCATTTTGGCAATAATACCTGCATTAATTTTACTGCCATTGGGTATGTATTTAAAATTTTCTGTAAATACAGTATCCCGCTTTGATATTAAAGATTTTTTATTAGGTTCTACTTCAATTACCAAATTGCGAATGGTAAATGGTTTAAATGGTTTTAAGTCCTCTTGATTTTTAATATTAATTTCTATAGCCACATATTCACTATTATAATTTGTATCTATATTAAAATCAATGTATTCCTTTGAAAATGTGTAATAACCACTATTGCGTAACAAACTTAAAATTCTATTTTGTTCATCCAATAAATTTTCACGTATTAGCGACTTACCCATTTTTATAAAACTTTCATCTAAGGAAGCTTGTACCAATCGATACATTTTTTTATTGGGGCAATTAATATTTAGCTTATTGTATTTAAACTGGTTGTTTAATTTTACAGAATAAGTTACAATCTTACGTTCTTTTAAAAATTTGGTGTCGGTAACTGAATATGAAATTTCGGAGTAATAGTAGCCTTGAGATTTTAAATAATTTCGCATGGCTCTAACACTGGTTTCTATCATGGTAGTATCCAAAATAACAGGTACTTTACCCAAATTATCGCGCAAAAAACGCTTTAATTTATTATCGCCTTTAGAAGCATCGCCTAATCTATAAAAAAAGGTATTCAGCCTTACTAATCCTAAAAATTTTACACCAGGTTTTTGTTTAGTTTGACTTTCTAAATCTGAATCATAGAATCGGCTTTTACTTTTTTCGAAAATCTCAATTTTATTTTTAACCAATTTAGCACCTTCGCGTTTATGAATTCTGCTTATATTGCAAGCATTTAATAGCAAGGCGCTAGCAAACATTACTATTGGTATTATATATTTATTTATGCTTAACAAACGTACTATTCAGTTTTTAAAAAGTTTAAAAGATAAAAGCACTCGCTATACCGAAGGCTATTTTTTGGCCGAAGGTAGCAAAACTGCCATTGAAATCCTTGCCTCAAATTTACACATTGAAGCCATATATGCTACAAATGATTGGCGCAATTTATTTCCCAAGTACAAAAACAGTTCCAATTTAATTATTTGTACACAAAAAGAAATAGAACAAATTAGTTCGTTAAAAAGTACAAGAGATGTGGTTTTGCAGGTTAAAATAAACAACACATTACTGGTAAACAATTCATTACAAGATAATTTAACCATTTTATTAGATGAAATACAAGATCCAGGAAATTTAGGAACCATTATAAGAATAGCCGATTGGTATGGTATAAAAAATATTATTTGTTCAGAAAATACAGCTGATTGTTATAATAATAAATGCATACAAGCTACCATGGGAAGTATAGCCCGAGTAAAGGTAACTTACAGCAATTTGGTAGAGTTTTTAAATACAAACATGCTGCCTGTGTATGGTGCTTTTATGGAAGGTGAAAATTTAAATAATGCAAAAATTGAAAAGCCGGCTGTATTAATTATTGGTAACGAGGGCAAAGGAGTTAATCCAAACTTACATCCATTTATTACCAAAAAAATAAGCATCAAACGTTTTGGTGAAGCCGAAAGTTTAAATGCGGCTATTGCCACCGCCATTATTTGTGATAAAATGATTAACCAATAAAATGGGATAATTTACTAAAAAGCAACTAATTTTTTGTTTTATTTGACAACTTGTAAAATAAGTAATTTAAAAATGAAGAGATTATTACTTTTGGTATGGTTTATGGTTTTATTTAAACTTGTATACACGCAAGAAATAATGTTTTCTGGTGGATTTACCATGCCTTTAAGTCCATATTCAGCGCAGGATATTTTAGATAATACCAATGGCCATGCATTAAATGGATACAATGTAAAATTAGATTATGTAATTTTAAAACAAAGTACCCTTAATTTTAGCTTAGGTTTAGCATATTTTACCAATCCATTTGACGTAGAAAATATTCAAAAACAATATAATACACTTTACACTCAAAATTCGGTTTTTACGAGCTTAAAACCATATAAAGGTTATGGATTTGGAGGCAGTATTTTATATTATTTTACACCATTAAAAAGCAAAATCAGGGGATTTTCAAAACTTACTTTAGGCCAACTTTTTGTGAGTTCACCAGAATATAGTATAACTGGAAATTTAACATACGAAAGATACTTAAGTAAAAATGCTAACAGTATTTATTGGAGTTTAGGAGCAGGAATTGAATATGCAATTACCTCAGAAATTTGCTTAATTGGATATGCTGAATACTTTTACTCAAAAGTTGATTTTGGAAATGTAAAAATAGCCAATGCAGCAGGACAAACATTAACCCTCCCTGCTACCAAAATAAACGAGCAAACACTTGGAATGTTGAACTTTAACCTTGGTATTAGCTACAAATTTTATAAACAAACAGATAAATTGAAGCAAAAGAAAACAACCATTATAACGCCCAATTTTTAAACTTTTATTGAGTTAAAATTTGAACTAATTGCTCCATACCATCGCTTGCTTTTGCTTCTATAAAACGAATATTTTGCTGGCGAGATACAGGAACTTTTTTAGGGTCGATGACATACAAAGGTTTGGTATTGCTAAAATATTGAACCAAACCTGCAGCAGGATAAACCTGCAAACTGGTACCAATAACCAACATTAAGTCAGCATCTTCTACTAATTTTATGGCTGGTTCAATATTAGGCACAGCCTCGCCAAACCATACAATATTTGGCCGTAATTGAGAACCATATTCACACCTTTCGCCCATTTTCATTTCCCAACCATTTATTTCATACAATAAATTATCATCGTAAGTACTTTTGGCTTGGGTAATAATGCCATGTAAATGCAATATTTTACTGCTGCCAGCTCTCTCATGCAAATTATCTACATTTTGAGTTATGATTTGAACATCGAATTTCTCCTCTAATTCTTTCAATAAAAAATGGGCTTTATTTGGCTCTGATTCCAATACATTTTTTCTGCGCATGTTATAAAAATCAAGTACCATTTGCATATCGGCTTGCCAAGCAGCTAAAGTAGCCACATCTTCTACCCGATAACCTTCCCAAAGGCCATCGCTATCTCTAAAAGTTTTTAAACCACTTTCGGCACTTATGCCAGCACCACTTAATACTACTAGTTTTTGTTTCATTGATTAAGAAATTTAAAGATTACAAGGTTACAAAGATTACAAGGTTACAAAGATGGAAAAATTTGGAAGAATATATAATTAATGATTTTTCTATTGGTTAACCTTATCATGCAATAAACTAAAAAATTGTTATACTTGCCTTTATGAAAAGAATAGTTTTACTACTTGCTATTAGCTTAATTACGAATGTATTATTAGCACAAAGTTACGAATACCGAAGTGCACAAAATCCTTATTACTGGAAAAACCGCACACCTAATGCTGCTTATTGGCAACAAGATTTGCATTATAAAATAAAAGCCAGTTTAAACGATGAAACCGAAATTATTGATGCCAACGAGGAGTTAACGTATTATAATAACTCGCCCGACACATTGAGTTTTGTATATTTTCATTTATATCAAAATGCATTTATTAAAGGTGCATATTTAGAAAATTTAAACCTTGCCAATAATTTTAAACAATAATTTGGTAAGTATGAGGCAGCAGGAAAAGGCACTGAGGTTGAAAACATGGCTGTTAATGGTAAAGCTGTTAAAACTACATTGGATAATTCTATTCTAAAAGTGTATTTAAACGAGCCTATTTTACCTAATTCGCGAGTAA
>JBGSBN010000108.1:0-10908 GCA_041730515.1 Methylacidiphilales bacterium
TATTCCATCCACACCTAATTGCAAAGCAACTTCAATAATTTTATCGCCTAATAAATAACTTTGGTTACTTGGTGGCGGACCAATACAAACGGCTTCATCGGCATAACGTACATGCAAGGCTTTTCTATCAGCTTCGCTAAAAACAGCTACTGTTTTAATTCCCATTTCTTTAGCAGTGCGCATTACACGTAAAGCTATTTCACCTCTATTTGCTACAAGTATTTTTTTCATAAAATAATTGGCGAATATAAAATTGTTTTTGAAGGATTTTATAAAATAAAAAAAGGGGATTGAAACTTGAAAAGTAACTGAATAAAACTTTAAGATAATAGTTAAAGTAACTAGCAAATTCAAATAAGTAATTTTTAAAATCATCATATTTAAACAAAAGAACGTTTGAAAATACCTGATTATCAAATCATCAATTAAAAACTAAAATTATTTATCAAATTGGTATAAAATATACCTTCACTTGTGGGATTTATGTAATAGTTTATAAATAATGTGTAACAATACAGATGTGATAAAATAAGAGATTTGAAACATCAAATTTATAAATCAAAAAAACATGAAATCAAACATTAAACACGCTCAATTTGTAGGCCTTTTTATAATAAGTTTATGCACCATAAGCATGGTACTAACTAGTTGTAAAAGCATGAATAAAACAAAAAAAGGGGTAATAATAGGAACAGCAGGTGGTGGAGTTATTGGTGCTGTAATTGGCAGAGCTTCTGGCAATACCGCCTTGGGTGCATTAATTGGTGCTACTGTTGGTGGTGCAACTGGTGCAATAGTTGGCCGTAAAATGGATAAGCAAGCCGAAGATTTAAAAACTTCTATTCCTGATGCATAAATTTATAGAGTTGGAGAAGGAATCATAGTTGAATTTAATAGTAAAATTCTTTTTGGCATTGATCAATCGGATTTAAATACGAATGCCAATAATAGTTTAGGCAAATTGGTAAGTGTATTAAATAAATACCCTGATACCAATATTGAAATACAAGGCCATACTGATAATTCTGGATCAGATGTTTACAATATGAAGTTATCAAAAAGAAGGGCTTCATCGGTGGCTAATTCTTTAAGAAACAGCGGTGTGATGGGCAATAGAATAAGTATTAAAGGCTATGGAGAAAACTCACCAAATTACACCAACGATACGGAAGATGGAAGAACACAAAACAGACGCGTTGAATTTTTAATTACAGCAAATAGTAAAATGCAAGCCGAAGCAGAAAAGGAATCAAACAACTAATTATAAAATTTAATATGAAAAAAATAACAATTATATCCCTGTTTTTAACAGTGTTTGCATTTCAAACTCGTTCACAAAATGTGGTAGCTTTAGGTGCTAATTCATTTGGCATTTATGGTGGAATAACCTTTCAAAATATTAATGGAGTAAATGCTGGAGGAGATAAACTTTCAAACTCATTAGTACCCCGATTCATTATTGGAATCAATGAGGAATTCCCAATTGCTCCCGATTTTTTTATACAAGCAGGCCTTCAATTTATTTCAAAAGGAACCGAAGGAAATGTAAACTTTACGGATAATTCAGGAACCAATACCTTGAAAAGAAATTTATCATTGTATTATATCGAATCACCAGTTAATTTAGTTTATAAACCTTATTTAGGAACAGGACATTTAATACTCGCTTTTGGGCCTTACGTAGGCTATGCTTTGGCAGGTAATGCAAAATTTACAGGTAATAATTCACCAGCTGACAAAGACCTTGAATTTGTATCAGATGCGCCTAATAGTGATGTAAATAATTTAGTTTATTACAAAAGATGGGATATTGGTGCTAATTTTTCGTTTGGCTACGAGTTTAGCAATGGCATTAGCACATTACTCACCACTCAATTAGGGCTTGTCAATATCAATTCGAATACCAGCAGTAAACTAGCCGAAAGTAATACAGGTTTTGGCTTATTGGTAGGCTATAGATTTTTATAGTTTAAAATGCAATTTCATTTAGCTAAAAGAAATCCTTTTCGTTCGAAAAGTTTCCAACTTCGCTAAATATCCGCGGTTGTTAAGCGTATTTTATATCAAAGTAAAAATGGTATTTTCATCCTCACAGAATTACAGAAATTATATTTTCGGAGTATATTAATTTATTGAAAAAATAATATAAAATTATTTTTATATAAAATAAAATTCAATATGTTTGAAAGTCAATAATTTAAAATATGAAAAAACAACATTTACTAATTCAAATTTTTTGTTTGGTAGTTTTTATTAACACCGCAAATGCACAATTAAAAAAAGTAGCACTTATTTCGGTTTATGGCAACAGAGCCTTAAGTGATAATCCACTTGATAAAGTGATGAATGAGAAGTTATTAAACGACACCTCATTTAACTTAGCCCCTTTTGTAGAGAGCTTCTGTAGCATTATTAATGATGATTTATTAAACGAATTCCCCTTTCCATTTGTTCCTAAAGAAGAAGTTATAAATGCACCTGGTTATAAAGAATTAGCTAAGTTTACTGGCTCAACGGCCAGTGGAACTACTATTGACTTAACGGAAGGAAAAGTGCCTTTATATAATGTTGCGGCTGGATATATTCCAATTGCCTCATTTGGCATTGTAGATGACGTTAAAGCCATCAAAAAAGCATTTGAAATTTTACCTAAAGATGTGGATGGAGTAATGATTGCTTATCTTTCATTTCAACTAGTAGACCAAGCAGGTGCATTTGGAATTACCATTAAAAAAGTACAAGCTTATGCCAACATAAAAATATTTAATAGAGAAGGTAAACGTATTTTTAAGTTAAAAGATTGGGAGTCATCAAAAGGTGGTATTACTGCTATTGGCGGTTTTGTAATGGAAACTAAAAAACTAATGCCACATATTAAAGATGCTTCAGATAACTTGTTTGTATCTATGAAGAAAAAAATGGTTAAATCATTGGCTAAATTGGCTAAAAGAATAGCAAAGGATAAAGAAGATTAGTGGATTTGATTATTTAAAAAATAATTTTAAAACAAGAATAAAAAAAACCAATCATTATAGTTAATGGTTGGTTTTTTCTATTTTTGCATTGGTTTAAAACAATTTATTGCAAAATTAATTTATATAATTAATGATAAAAACAGTTAGAGTTGGCGGTGTTCCTGAACATTTTAATTTAGCTTGGCATTTAGCCATTGAAAATGGAAAATTTGCAGAAAAAGGCATTGAAATTGAATGGATTGATGTTCCTGGTGGAACAGGTGCTATGTGTAAAATGTTACGCGATGGTGAAATAGATATTGCAATAGCTTTAACTGAAGGTGTAATAGCAGATATTACTCACGGAAACCTTAGTAAAATAGTACAATTTTATGTAAACTCTCCTTTACGTTGGGGTATATTTGTAAATGCTAAATCGCCCATAAATAGCATTGCAGAAATGCAAGGCCATAAATATGCCATCAGCCGTTATAAATCAGGTTCGCATTTAATGGCATACGTAAATGCTGCCAATAACGGTTTAATTATTAACGATGAAACTGATTTTGAAATTATTGGCAACCTAACAGGTGCTCGAAAAGCTTTAGCAGAAGATACTGCACAATTATTTATGTGGGAAAAATTTACCACTAAACCTTTTGTGGATAATGGTGAGTTTAAAATGATTGGCGAATGTAAAACGCCTTGGCCTTGTTTTGCAGTAGTTGCCACCGATGAATTTATTGAAAATCAACCTCAAACTTTAGATGAGGTTCTTGAAATTGTGAATCAAAGTTGTAATGATTTAAAATATAACGATGAGGCTGTTGATTTAATTGCTTGGCGTTATCAAATTAAATTAGCTGATGCCATGAAATGGTTTGGAGAACTGGAATATGCAGCCAAAGCCGAACTAAATGAAGACCAAATGAATGCTATTTTTGGTAAATTGGTTCAATTTAAAATTATTGATGCCATTCCAAACATTTTTGATATTTGTTACGATAAAACATTGGACTTAGCGTAATTGCAAATCTGCTATAAAAAAAGGCTGCTAGAGATATTCTCCTAGCAGCCTTTTCTATTTATTATTCACTTATTTAAACGGACTATCCTTTTCTTTTGCAATAGTATTATAAACCAATTGATCTAAAATTCTTGGTACAAATTTTTGAAGTAAAAAACTCAGTTTACCTTGTAAAGTAAGCACTTGTTCAGCTTTTTTAGTAGCAATCATATTTAAAATATAATCCGCTACAGCTTCAGCTGACATCAATTTACTTTCGTCAAAAGGACTTTCAGCTTGGCTTTTAGCATCTTTATTTAACGCTGCATTCCTAATATTAGAAGCAGTATAACCAGGGCGCATAACCCCAACATGTAAGCCTGTTTTCAAGTTTTCAATGCGCAACGATTCCATAAAACCTTCCATAGCAAATTTACTTGCGCTATATCCAGTTCTTCCGGGCAAACCTTTAAAACCAGCTACTGAACTAATTCCTATCACACTTCCTTTTTGAGCTAACAAGTAAGGCAAAGCATATTTGGTACAATAAACTGTTCCCCAAAAGTTAATATCCATTACTTGCTTTAAAACTGCCAAATCTAAGTCGGCAAATAAAGCACGCATACTTATTCCGGCATTGTTTATCAATATATCAATTGTTTTAAATTGAGCTACAGTTTGGTTGATTAAATTTTTACAATCATCCACCAAACTTACATCGCACTTAACCAAAAGTGTTTGCACTCCCAATGCTTCACATTGCTGTTTTACTTGGTTCAGTTTATCAATAGAACGCGCAGCTAAAACCACCTTTGCACCTTGTTTCGCAAATGCATAAGCACACGCCTCCCCTATTCCTGACGAAGCACCTGTGATGATAACTACTTTGTTTTTCAAATTTTCTTTTTAGTTCTTAGTTCTTAGTTCGAAGTACTTAGTTTTTAGTTCTTAGTTCTTAGTACTTAGTTTGAAGTGTGAAGTATAAAGTATGTGCTTCGGCTCCGCTCAGCAACCATAATTCAGCATTCAGCATTCAAAATTCATAATTTCGGTTCTATTTCCAAATAATGGGTGTTCCAAAAGCTGGAATAAATGGAAAATCTGGTTCAATACCGTCTAATGCTTCTTCAATTGCATCTTCTAAATACGCTTGTGTAACCATGTTTTCGCTTTCCCAAGCATCGTCAATTGCACCTTTATAAACTAACTCACGTTTTGCATTAAATAAAAACACCTCAGGATTGGTTTCTGCACCAAATTGTTTAGCTACTTCCTGAGTTTCATCTTTTAAATACAAAAAGTTTATTTTATCTAAACCAAACTTATAAGCAGCTTTGGTCATGTGCTCCATGCTATCCACAGGCGATTTAACACTATCGTTGCTATTAATTCCTACAATTCCTAAATTATCCTCCTCGTATTTTGCAAATAATTTGATTAATCGTTGGCTGTATGATTGCGATATTTCTGAACTATCACAAGTAAAAATTACTACCAATGCATATTTATCGGCATACTCAAAGCTTGAGTGTTTTTTATTGTCAAAACCAGTTAGGTTAAATTCGGGTAACTTATCTCCTATTTGTAACATATTTAAAAGGGTATTTAGGTTTATTTATTGTTGTAATTTAATGTTCAATTATACTAAAATAAATTACAATTTTTCTAACCAAAAATTTAACATTTTGGTATACAAATGTAATCTTGTTTTACCTCCGCTAATTCCATGGTTTTTATTAGGATAATACTCAGAATCGAAGGCAATATTTTTCTTGATCATGGCATCTACCATTTCTACTGCATTTTGAAAATGTACATTGTCATCGGCAGTTCCGTGAATAATTAAATAGTTTCCTTTTATTTTCTCTACATGGCTTAAAGGTGAATTTTCGTCATAATTTTTGCCGTTTTCTTGCGGAGTGCGCATGTAACGCTCCGTGTAAATATTATCGTAAAAGCGCCAATTAGTTACAGGAGCTACAGCTATGGCCGATTTAAATACATCAGCACCTTTACTAATAGCCAAACTAGCCATATAGCCTCCAAAACTCCAGCCCCAAAAACCAATTCGTTTAGAATCTACATAACTTAATTTACCCAATTCGCTCGCTAAGAACATTTGGTCTTCAATTTCGTATTTTCCTAAGTTTAAGTACGTACATTTTTTAAATGCTTCACCTTTAAAACCATTTCCGCGGGCATCAGCACAAAAAATAATATAGCCTTTATTGGCCAATACTTGGTAAAAATAATAATTACTTCCCATCCATCTATCTACAGCTAACTGATGACCTGGACCATTATAAGCATACATAATAACTGGATATTTTTTATTTGGGTCAAAGTTTTCAGGTTTAATAATAAAAGCATTCAAATCATCGCCATTAGTATTTTTTATAGGCATAAATTGTGCTTTAGCTATTTCAAAACCAGCTAATTTAGTGTTCAATTTTTCGTTATTTTCTAGCGTACGTAATTGATTGCCAGCAGCAGTATTAATGGTATAAACCGGAGGTGTATTAATATTGCTCCAAGTATTTAAAAAGTACGATAAACTGCTGTTAAATGTTGGGCTACTCCAACCATGTTTAGGAGTTAAATTCTTTTTGTTTTTGCCATTTAAACCAATGCTATAAACAAAACGTTCGGCCGATAAATTTTTACTTACTTTACCTTCCATAAATTCAGGACTTGAGTAAAAAATGGTTTTTGTTTTTTCATCAATGCCATAAAATGCATCTACATCAAAATTACCATTGGTTATTTGTTTTACCATTTTTCCTTTCAAATCGTATTGATATAAATGGTTGTTACCATTGCGTTCGCTAGAAATAATAAAGGTTTTGTTATCGTTTAAAAAAGTTAAGTTATCCGTAATTTCTTCATAATATTTATTTTCTTCGGTGTAAATTACGTTTGATTTTCCTGTGCTAGTATTAGCTAATAATATCTCTAATTTGTTTTGTAAACGATTTAAACGCTGAATAGCCAACACATTATTGTCTTTTGTAAACTGAATACGTGGAATATAAATATCAGCCTCTTTGCCTATTTCCATTTCCGCATTTAACTCTGAGCGTAAATCATAAACCAAAATACTAATGGTAGAATTTGCCTCACCCGCTTTTGGGTATTTAAACTTGGTTTGAGTTGGATACAACTTACCATACATGGCCATTTCAAACTCCTTAACTTTACTTTCGTCAAAACGATAAAAAGCTATTTTATCGCTATTGGGGCTCCAAGCAAAACCCTTCCAAATGGCAAACTCTTCTTCGTAAACCCAATCGGTAGCACCATTAATTATATTATTGAATTTACCATCGGTAGTAATGGTTTCTTCTTTGTTTAAAAACAAATCGTAGTAAAATAAATTATTGTCTTTTACATAGGCTAATTTATTGCCATCAGGCGAGAAAGTAGCATTCATTACCTTATAAGTAAAAGGTTGAGTCAATTTTTTCTTTTTTACATCGTACACAAAAATATTGGCTTGGGTAGAATGGCGATACAAACTTTGGGTATTGCTGGTAAATAAAATTTTATTTTCATCGGCACTAAACTCAAAATTATCAAAAGCCAAAATACCATCGTTAATTACCAAGTCGGTATGTTTTAAAATGGTATCTACCAAATTACCTGTGGCAAATTCGTAACGCAAAATATTGGCATCGTTATCTAAATTACAGTAGTAGCGGCTATCGTTAAGTGATGTAAAACCACTAACTCCCGCCATTTGAAAAGTGCCTTTAACATAAATATCGTCCATGCTAATTGGTTTTTTATTTTGAGCATTGGTTTGGAACACACAAAATACCGATAAAAAGATAACGGTTACTTTTTTAAAATAAATATTTGTTTGATTAGGGGTTTTCATTGCTAAGTTTGTTTATATTAAAATATGACCATTTAAAACATTTGACCAATTAAGTTTAGTTACAGTTTTAAGTTTGCTGCAAATAAACACAAGCATTTTAAAAAAACTAAATACTTTTATGGAATTAATAACAATTCTGTTTCTATATAATTAAATTCAAAAAAAAATAACACTTATGAAAACCATTAAAAACGCGCTAATTGTATTAGCATTTAGTATTTTAGGCTTCAATGCCATTGCCCAAAACAATCAAAACCAAATCATTAGAAAAAGCATATCAGTTAATGGTACTGCCGAAATGGAAATTGTACACGATGAAATTTATGTTTCTATCACTTTACAAGAGTATAAAGATGGAGGCAATAAAATAGTAATGGAAACTTTAGAAAAAGCCTTGCGCGAGGTATTAAATACCATGAAAATTGATGCTAAAAACTTGACCATAGAAGGTAGTTATGGCTACAAAAACTATATTCCTAAAAAACACAAACAAAAAGACTTTTTTTTAAGTAAAACTTACCAATTAAAAATGAGTGAGTTAAGTAAATATAACGAATTGATAGACAGACTTGACGATGAAGGCATAAGCCAAGTAAATATAAGCCGCACTCACCATAGTAAAATGGAAGAATTTAAAAAGCAGCTAAAAATAAATGCCATTAAAGCAGCTAAAGAAAAGGCCGGATATTTATTGGTAGCCATTAACGAACAATTAGGCGAAGCTTTGGAGGTAAACGACCAAGAAAGTAACGAAAATTTCCCAATGTATAATGTGAGAGCTAACAGAATGTATAAAGCAGAAGCTATGGGAAGTGCTGATGCAGTTTCTAATTGGGCCGAACCTACAATAGAAATAAAAACCATAAAAATTACTTGCCAAGTAAATGTGGTGTTTGCAATAAAATAAGTTTTAGAAATGCGAAGTACCAAGTTTGGAATGCGAAGTAAAATACTTGGGAACTGGGGTCATTGCGAGGAACAGCTTGTCCTGCTTAGGCGGGAAAGCAATCTCAAGTTATGATACCACCTTGTTTGTTTGAGATTGCTTCTCTGCGATCGCAATGACGTTTGCTGCTAATTGCGAAAAAATTTGATAAAGTTAAAGCTAATTCAAAGCAATGATTTTAACAAAATGCTTCGACAAACTTAGCATGATAGCGTAGGGAGTTAATAATGAATATCGAATAACAAAAAATTGAATAACTATAATCGAACAACGGTCAACTAAAAACTATAAACTAAAAAACAACTTCACCTATAATATTTTCTTAAATAATACGTTTCTTAATCAAACCTATTAAAATTATTTATAATTGTACTTTTAATCCTTAAAAAATTGATTGTTTCAACCTTATACAAGTTATTATTTTTAACATTTGTGTTAATTAACAGCACTGCATTTGCGCAAGATTTAATAATAACGACAAAAAATGATAGTATAAATTGTAAATTAACAACATTCAACCAGTTTGATTCAGTTACGTATTTTTATTATTTAGGTGGTTTAAAAAAAGCTAACAAAATAGCCAGTAACGAAGTTCAAAAAATTCAAATAAACTTTTATGCAGAGAAGTCAGATAAAATGCTTGATTCAATGGAAAGTGTGAAGGCTAAAAAAAATTACTTTCAGTTAATAAAAGACAAAAATTATTTTAAAGCAAATAAATACAGATTTTCATTTGAATATCTGTATTCATATAATGTTCTACCTCATAAAAGTTTCCTTTATTTGAGAGGATCAAATTGGAAAGAAAATCAAAAACTCCATGATTTTTATGGTTATAATATTGATTTATGTTATGCAGTAAACCAAGCTAATAATTTTTTTATTGGTGTGTTGTATAATCAAATTAAGCTAGAAACTTTTTACAATGATGTTGCCGTTTTGTTGGAAGGAGATAATATTACTAGTGAAGGTCCTGTTGAAAGGAAAACTGAAATGAATACAATAGGTTTAAAAGGTATGTTTTTATTTCCATCTAAAAGGGCGTTTAATAATTTGTATTTGATATTAGGTGCCAATTTTACCAATTATAAGGATGAATATTTTACCACCAATTCTTATTTAAATTTACAAAGTGCAGTTGTTGCGCCTTTTTTAGGCCTTAGTTATGATTTTAGGTTTCATAAAAACTTAGCTGCCGGTGTGAGTTTGTTATTAGAGTATGGCGCAATTACGGAAATAAATAGCAATCACAATGGTAAGCTTCAAACATTTAATTTACAAAATGATGCTATTAGTATTGTGAGATTAACAAGTGGAATGGGTTTAAAATATTATTTTGGAAAATAATTAATAACAAAAATCTATAATAAGATTAACTATTTTTAGCTCACTTTTATCTTAATTATTTATTTAGGGTCAACGCAATAGCTTGTGTCCTGCTAGTGAGCTTTTTTTGAAGCCTTTGGCTGTAATTTATTATCTTTAAGACGTTTAATTAAACGTCTCTAACAAATAACGAACTTATTAACTACAGAAAAAATATCAATAGGTGCGGTAAAACTTTGTCAAAGTTTAGAACTTTGACAAAGTTAACGATGTTGGAAAGCAATCAGTTAAAGCAAAGGAGTTGCTTACAGCATGACCGAGTGGAGAGTTTGGAGTGCGGATTTCGAAGTAAATTCAACAAATCTTCATAACCATTACGCCTTGCGTGACAATAAATCTTAAATTAAAAAGAGATGCTTACAGCATGACCGAATACAAAACAAAAAAAAGGTTGAAAAGAACTAAATCCTTTCAACCTTTAATTTTATAATTTTGAAATCTTCTAATAAAGAAATCTTCTAATCTTTAAATTTTCTAATCTGTGTAATTCGAAGACTAGCATGCTTCAATAACAATAGCAGAAGCTCCTCCGCCACCGTTACAAATGCCAGTTACGCCAATTTTTCCTTTTTCTTGTTGTAAAGCATGAGCTAAAGTAGCCACAATACGTGAACCGCTGCTTCCTAGTGGATGACCAATTGCAACAGCACCACCATAAACATTTACTTTAGCAGGATCTATATTTAATAATTGGGTGTTGGCAATACCAACTACCGAAAATGCTTCGTTTAATTCAAAT
>JBGSBN010000109.1:0-10844 GCA_041730515.1 Methylacidiphilales bacterium
CACTATTTATTTTATATTGCCACTTTTTAAAAATAAGTATGAAAAAATACGTTTTACTAACTTTAACTTTTATTTCAATTGGCTTGTTCCAAAGCCATAAAACAGACGAAGGAATGTTTCCTTTATCGGAACTTAAAAATATTAACCTTAAAAAGGTGGGTTTAAAAATTAAACCTATCGAATTGTATAACCCAAATGGGGTTAGTATAGTAGATGCCATCGTCCGTGTGGGTGGCTGTACAGGTAGTTTTGTAAGTAACGATGGTTTAATTGTTACCAACCATCACTGTGCATTTAGTTTTGTAGCTGCCATTAGCGATACCGTTAACGACTATATAAAAAATGGCTATTTGGCCCGTACTCACAACCAAGAAGCGCAAGCCAAAGGTTTGGTTTGTAAAATAGCTGCTAGTTATGAAGATGTGTCAACTAAAGTATTGCAAGGCACACAAGCCACTGCCGATGCCGCTGTACGCTTAAAAATAATTGCCAATAATTTAAAAGCCATTACCGATGCAGAGAACAAGGCCAATCCAACTTTAAGTTGCGAAATTTCTGAAATGTTTACCGGAAGAACTTATGTGTTATTCCGCTATAAATTATTAAAAGATGTACGCTTGGTTTATGTACCTGCTCGCAGCATAGGCGAGTATGGAGGCGAAAAAGACAATTGGGTTTGGCCTCGCCACAGTGGCGATTTTGCTTTTTTAAGAGCCTATGTAGCCCCTGATGGAAGTGCTGCTGAATATTCGCCAAACAATGTGCCTTACAAACCAGCTAAACATTTGGTTATAAATCCTAAAGGTGTTAACGAAAACGATTTTGTGTTTGTATTAGGTTATCCTGGCCGAACTTACCGCCATCAGCCAGCTGCATTTTACAAATACCACGAACAATATATGTTGCAATACATTAGCAATATATACGATTGGCAAATTGAAGAAATGGAAAAATTGAGCAAAGGCAATCAAACCTTGGCTATTAAATATGCTTCTCGCATTAAACAATTGGCTAATACTACCAAGAACTTTAAAGGCAAATTGCAAGGTTTTAGAAGGACTAATTTAACAGCTAAAAAATACAAAGATGAAGCTGCTTTGCAAGATTTTTTAGCTAAAGATGAAGTTTTAAAAGCTACTTATAGCAATGTTATTCCCCGTATAAATGTTTTGTATGACGAAATTTTAAAATTTGCACCTCGTAATTTATGGTATGATCAAATTTACAGCGTAACGCCAATGTTATCGATGGCTGCTGCAATTGATAATTTTAAAAATGCATATCAATTACTTAAAAATGATGCAGAAAGAACCGATTTTAAACTAAAACAAGGTTTAAAACTAAAACAAGCATTAGCAGCAGCATTTACCAAATACGATGAGCCTTTTGAAATGGCTGCCTTTAAAAAAATGCAAGCCGATGCTAAACAGTTTAATAAAGATAACAAAGTTGAAACTTTTGAAAAAAGCATCAATGCTGATGAATTGTACAGCAAAACCATTTTTAAAGACACCAAAATGATTGAAAAATTAGCCAATGAAGATTTGGAGAAGCTTTTTGCCTTGCAAGATCCATTATTAGATTTAGCAGCAAGTTTAAATAAAGAAATTAACTTTTACGATGACCAAGATAAGCAACGCGAAGCAGAATTGAATCTTTTAATGGCTAAATATGTGGATGCAAAATCGGTGTTTCAAAATAAAAATTTTGTGCCTGATGCCAACGCTACTCTGCGTTTTACTTATGGTTATGTAAAAGGATATTCACCAAACGATGCTGAATACCATGCTCCATTTACTAGCTTACGTGGTGTGGTTGAAAAAGAAGATGGCGTTGATTATGAATTGCTTCCATTAATTAAAGAATTATATGCTGCTAAAGAGTATGGTGATTTATTAAAACCAAGCTTAGGCGATTTGCCAGTTAACTTTTTATATAATTTAGATACTACAGGCGGAAATAGTGGAAGCCCAGTAATGAATGCCAAAGGCGAGTTAGTGGGAATTAATTTTGATAGAGCATACACAGCCACTATTAACGATTATGCTTGGAACGAAAGTTACAGCAGAAGTGTAGCAGTTGATATTCGCTATGTACTTTGGGTGTTGCAAAAAGTGGCTAAAGCCAATGAGTTAACTAGCGAACTAGTAAAGCAATAAGGCTATTTTTACCCATTGTGTAAAATTTCACTCAAATTAGATAACTAATTTTTATTAAATAAATTAAATACCTTAATATCGCAATCACAAATAATAAATATGAAAAAAATAATTACAACAATAGCAGCTGTAGCCATGAGTGCTATGGCGTTTGCACAATTAGTTCCAAACGGTAGTTTTGAAAGTGCTACAGGTTCAAATTTTGACAATTGGACTTTAACTGGTGGAAGAGCCAAGGTTCGTACCATTATTAATATTTCGGTAAATGGAACACCAATAACTATTAGACCAGCTACAGGTACTAAATTTTTAGGATTACTAAACGATTCGCCTGCTGTAAATAATCAAATTGCAATTGGAAGAATTAACACAGTATTGCCAATGACTAGAAGACCAGCGTCATTAAAGTTTAAATTTCAGTATTTAACTTCTGTTGCTACCGAAAGTTTTTTTGGTGTAGTGGTTTTTTTTCAATCAAATCCTGATACTAAAAGAAGAGATACTTTACAAACTAATGTAATTTCATTAAGCCAAAGAGGTTTATTATTAGGTAATGCTGGAGCTTGGTTACAACTTACTTATCCATTAAGCTATGCAAAATGGGATGCAGACGCAGCAGGTGCATTATCTGATAGCTGTTCAATTGAATTTTTCTCAACTGGAAATATGGAATCGGGTACTTCATCAACTACTACTAGTACTGAACTTTTGGTTGATGATGTAGAGTTCACTACTTGGGGCACAGGAGTTACTTCAGTTACAAACGTAAATGCTTCAGAAATTTCTAATTTCCCTAATCCATTTAGTAATACAACTGCTATTAACTATAATTTAGCTATTCCTTCGGAAAATGTTAGCTTAACAGTGGTTGACATTAATGGTAAAGAAGTATTTACTAAAAATTTAGGTAAGCAAGATGCTGGTGATTTAACCATTAATTTTGACGGAACCGACTTAAACAACGGTGTTTATTTTTACACATTAACAAGCGATAACAATCGCCAAACTGGTAAAATGATGATTAGTAAATAATCACTACAATACTATAAAACTAAAAAGCCCAATCAAATTTATTTTTGATTGGGCTTTTTTATTTTCATTTAGTTTATGACTCAAGTTTGAAAAAGAGTAAACCTGGCCAAAATTGATTTTTGAAAATTATTCAAATCCAAGCTGTTTTATCACTTGCTCTATTTGCCAATCTTCCACAGGATTATACTCGTCTTTTAAATTCCCTCCATAAAATTTGGTCATTCCTTGCCAAAAATAAGCAGTAAAATTTCCACGGTAGGTTTCTAATAATTCGTAGGTTGTTCGTCCCGTTTCTCGATAAATCAACTTTATTAGAATTTTACCTTGGTTAACAGTTAAGCCTTTCAAATCGTCCATAAATTGATCTTTTATATTGGCTTCAGTTTTCTTCAAATAAGCTTTTCTTGCTTTTTCGGTTGGTAAAAGCTGTAAGTTTTGTTCCAACATTTGATACCTAAAAGCAGCTAGTTTTGCATAAGGTAGCGCCTTTTTTACATTGTAAAGCAAACGTTGGTATTTTTTTTCGTATTCAGGATCTTTTTTGGCAATAACTATAAAGTCAGGAAGTATAATGTTTTTAATAGTATCTTGAGCTTTAATAGTTAAGGAGCCAAATAAGAATAAGTAAATAAATAGGTTTCTAGATTTCATAAATATACCATTGAAAAAATAATGCCAAAAGTATTTTAATTCAGCGAAATTTCAATTTGTTGCTGTTTAATAAGCTCTTTTAGTTTTTTGATTCCGTACCTAAATCGGCCTTGAACGGTATTGATGTTTTCACCAATTTGATCAGCTATTTCTCTAAACTTTAAGTTGCCCCAATGTTTTAAAATAATAACTTCTTGCTGTTCGGTAGGCAATTGTAAAATTAAATTGCGTAAAATAGCTGCTTCTTTTTCAGCTTCAAAATCTTCAAAAGGAGCATGTACTTTATCATCAGCATAATTGTCAAAATACGAATAACTTTCGTCTTCTGAATCGGTACTCATAAAGTTCGAAAACAAATACTCTCTCTTTTTAGAGTTTTTGCGCAGGTAATCAATTGAAAAGTTATTGCATAAGCGCATTAAATACTGTTTAAACCTTCCGGTTTCAGTGTAACGGCCATCGTTTAAAACTTCAATAATTTTAATAAAAACGTTTTGGAAAATTTCTTCCGCAACATCTCTTTGTTTTACTTTTTGTAAAATTATTGAAAAGCCGGCATTTTTATGCCTTCTTAGCAATGTTTCGAAACTACGCACATCGCCATTAAGATACATCAGTATCAATTCATCGTCACTAACTTTTGAAGTTTGCATAATTGTAAGCATTAATTGGTTCAGTAGTTTTTTAGCAAACAGTTATTATTAATTGGTTAGTGTAAAGGTTTATACTTTATAGGCGATGAATTTTTGTTTTAATTGTTAAATCAAATTTACTAACAAAAGTCATATTATCAAATTTTTGTAAAATTATTTTTTATTTTTTTTGAAACCTGCTCATTATGAGGATGTTTTAATTTTTATTTAGAGGTCAAAATTTGCCATTTAACACTTTTAAGTAATTGTTTAATACTAAAATAAGCTACCGTCAATAAAATATTAGTGCAATTCGTCAGTTTAATTTACAATAATTGTACAATGAAAAATTATAACTACTCCGTAGCCGAAAGATTGATGCGCTACGTGCAAATTGATACCACTGCCGACCCTCATAGTACTTCAAATCCAAGTAGTGAAAAGCAAAAGGATTTGAGCCGACTTTTATGCGATGAATTAATAGCATTGGGCTTGAATGCCGAAACAGATGAGTTTGGTTATGTATACGCAACTATTCCAACTAACACTGATAAAAAAGTTCCTGTATTATGCTTTTGTTCGCATGTAGATACAAGCCCTGATTGCAGTGGCACCAATGTAAAACCTGTTTTGCATAAAAAGTGGGATGGAAGCGATATAGTTATGCCTGATGATAATTCGGTAGTGCTATCGGCTAAAAACCATACTTACTTGCAAGAAAGAATTGGTGATGATATAATAACAGCTAGTGGTTTAACTTTATTAGGTGCCGATGATAAAGCTGGTGTGGCAATTATTATGGATTTGGCGCAGTTTTTATTAGCTCATCCTGAAATTAAGCATGGCAATATCAGAATATTATTTACACCTGATGAAGAAATAGGGCAGGGGGTTGATAAAATTGACATGAAAAAACTAAATGCCGATTTTGGTTATACTTTAGATGGTGGCGAACGCGGACACCTAGAAGGCGAAACCTTTAGTGCTGATGGTTGTAAAGTAATTTTTCATGGCATTAGTGCTCACCCTGGTTATGCTAAAAATATAATGGTGAGTGCCATAAAAGCAGCATCCTATTTTACTACATTATTGCCAACCGATACCATGTGTCCTGAAAAAACCGATGGTTACCAAGGTTTTGTGCATCCTGTTTCAATAGAAGGAACAGTTGAAAAAGCTACAGTTGGCTTTATCGTTCGCGATTTTGATACGGCTAAACTAAATGAACACGAAGCTTTATTAGAACAATTGGCTCAGCAAGCCGTTGCTAAATTTGAAGGTGCTACTTATGAAATTAAAGTAACTGAACAATACCGCAACATGAAGGAAATTTTAGACCAATATCCGCAAGTAATGGCCAATGCTGAAGAAGCCTACAAACGTGCAGGTTTAAATTTAGTAAAAACCAATATTAGAGGTGGAACTGATGGTTCAAGACTTTCGTTTATGGGTTTACCTTGTCCTAATATTTTTACTGGAGAAATGGCTATTCATAGCAAGCAAGAGTATGTAAGTGTGCAGGATATGCAATGTGCGGTTGATGTATTGGTGGAGTTAATTCAAGTTTGGGAACAACAAGCATAATTATTTTACTTCAAAATATAAAAAGAGGCTGTATTTAAATACCTTAAAATGCTTGTCAGTTCGAATGGGATCGAGAACTAAGTAATCACGTTTTCAAAACATTTCCTCCGACAAATCGCATACTCGTCAACTCAAGAAGCCCAAAAATGAGAAACTCTGGAAGAGTTTAATATGAATAGCCCTGAATGAAATTCGGGGTTAAAGTTTAGAAAAACACACCAGAAAGCCCAAATCAATTGCACAAAGCCTTCGGCTTTGCACAATTGATTTGGGCTTTCTGTAAAACAGGCTGCGTTTATTTTTTCAACGGGTTAAAACCCATTGTTACAAAATGTTTTGTTCCTCTGGAACTTCAATGTTGATAAATGTTTACAAGAAAAAACCTTAAATAAAGTTAACGCCTATAAGATAAATCAGAATCAATCAATGTTATAAACTCTTTTTAACTTAATGGTCTGCTAATAAAAGTTCGTTTAAAAACTCCGGATAAACTTTATCCCAAAAATTAGAAAGCATATTATTGTAAGCATCTTTGCTTGCATTTTCTGGCGTTAGTTGAAAACCTTTTATGTCTTTCAAAGCATTTTTATAAATTTCATGGTTGTTACTTACATCTACTATACTAATATCCATATTGATATTGGCTTGTAACATTTTGCCCCACATTATACCTAAATCCGTGGTGTTGGCTACTATTTTTACTTCGTAATCTGCATTTTTTCTATCGTTTACAAAGTTACATCCACTCTCCACCAACTTACGTTTAAGCAATGGCTCAATGATATTAAATTCCAAAGTTTTACCTAAAATTTGTTCTTGGCTACTGGTGTAAATTTTAATGGGTTCTACTACCAATCTAAAATTAGTACTTGGCGCATCAATGCTGGTTAAAACACTTTTTAGCAATCCATTTAAACTATCGGTTTTTATAATAGTAGCTATATCAACCATTATTTTTACTTGTTGTATAGGGTCTTTAGCTAAAATTTTATTCAACGAAAAAGTAGCTACTCCATTTTGATCGGTTTCAGCACTGTTTCCATAATCAAATTTGGTTTGATTGGCTTTTAACGTTAAAGGTACAAAAGGCACCAACGAGTTGTCTGACGCTAGTTTTACGCTAGCAGTAAAAGGATTGCTGATGGGTTTGCCAATTTTGCCTTTTAGTTCTACCACATCGGTTTTAACTTGCAGTTTGTATAATTGGTTTTGAATTTGATTTACGATTTCGTTTACCAAATACACTTGTTTTCCTTTGTATTCTGTTGCTACATCTTCGTTTAAATAATTTTGCAACGCACTCAATGCTTTAATGCGCAAACGTATTATTTGCATAAAATTATCTTTAAACGAAAGTTGGTCAGCATTATCTAAAAAATTGATAGATTGATTAATGGCAGCTTGCAGTTTTCTGCGTTTGGCGGCTTCGTAATCGCTTTTCGAAAGTTTGTAGTAAATGTAGAAATCAGTTTTGTTTTCCCAGCTATCTATTACTTCAAAATCTTCCACCATGGCTTGCGCATTTACTTGAGTTTCGGTTGCAAAACTTTGGTTGTAATTGGCATTGTTTTGATATTGCGATAAAATAGAATTACTTGAAACCACCACTTTTATTTCGCCAATCATATCGTTTAAAGCACGCTTTTTGGCCATTTGTTGGAAATCAGTTGGGTTCAATGCTTTGTTAGCATAACCAATTCCAATATAATAAGTAGAGTTTACCGGACGTTGCTGCACCCAATTAGGCTGTTTGTTTCTATCCTTGCGGTTAACTCCGTTTTTTGAAGTGCCGCACGAAAGCATAAAAAATGCTGTAAACGATAATATAAATAGTAGTTTAGTTTTCACTTTATATGCGGTATAATATTGTTGTTATTCAAACATTGTACCATTATTGACAATGCTTAAATATTGCTCAAAATTATCAATAGTTTTAGTAAAAGCAAGGTGCTGAAAATTACTGTTTTGTTTTAAGATTTTATAAATGAACTCTACTTATATTTATGACCAAAATATTTTATTTTCAATCTGCTTAGATTTGTTAAAAACAAAGTGGTTGTAGTTTTGCAAACTAGGCTTAAAATTTTTAGTATTTGCAATACAAAAAATAAATGTCTTTTTATACATTTGTTTTATGAACATCATGCAGAAAATCGGAGTAGAAATCCTTTCATATATATTGGTATTGATAGACTTTAATTGTAAATTTAAACTTGCAGATGGAGGCAATGGATTATGGTAAATTTGAAATTCAATAATAATTTTATGAAAAATTTATTTTTAATTGCAATAATGGGTCTATTTAACAATTGCTCTAAAATATATTCAGATGATAAATTAACGTTGGCTAAAAGACCATATATCGGCAATCAACTAAAAATTGATGGCTATTATTATACTATCTATCAAATTAATAAAGCATCTGTTTATGTATTTTTCAATAATGGTGTGCTATTAAATGCTGGTGATGGTTATGATTTAACAGTTCCAAATTACATTGAGAATTCACTATCTTCTACTAGTTTTATAAATAAACTAAAGGGAATAAAATTTTCATGGGGTTTGTTTAATGTTGAAGGTAATAATATAAGCTTAGAAAGATGGTATTCTTCAACTGGAGGCCCATTAAAAACATACATTGATTTTGGAACAATAATAAATGATAGTACTTTTCAAATCACCAATTCAATGCGTTCTGATGGTACTGAAAAAAGAAGTGAAAACATCATTTTTAAGTTTAAGAAATTTAGTCCCAAACCTGATAGTACCAATAGTTTTACTCCTTAAGATTTTGCCTTGTGGTGTCAGCTATTTCTAATCCCTCTAATATAAATAAGCAATTTTCTAATGCCCAGTTCCACACATATTACTACTTACCTCAGTTTCATTAATTTGAGGGCTTACAAATGGAATACCTAAATTCAATCCTCTAAGTATAAATAAACATGCAAAAACGATTGCGAAAACAGGCATTAATAAATTGGCTTTTTGCCTAAATTTTAAATTGATAATTTGTCCTAACATAGAAATAGTAAACATTACAGGTAATGTTCCTAATCCAAATGTAGCCATGAATAATGCGCCTGAAAGTGCCGATTGAGTAGCCAATGAAGCAATTAAGGCAACATACACAAACCCGCAAGGCAAAAGACCATTTAGGTTGCCAATTAAAAAAAACGAATACGAACTTTTGCTGGTAAATAATTTACCATACCATTTATTACCCCAAAAATTGATGTCGAATTGATTGGCTATTTTAGGTAAAAATAGCTTGATTAAAGTAATCACTAAAATGCTAATTCCTGCAAAAATGCTAATAGATTGTTGTAAGCCCGCTAGCTTTAATTGAAAGCCAACTGCACCTATTATGAACCCTAAAACGGCATAAGTAAAAACACGTCCTGCGTTATACATAAACCTAGAAAGCCATAAATGGCCTTGCGTGGTGCTGTGCCTAGGCAATGCAAACGCAATGGGGCCACACATGCCCGCGCAATGCAAGCTGCTTACCATTCCAGTTATTAGTGCGGTTAAAAAAAGCATACGTTATTTTAAATCGAAATTTTTCTCTAAATAATGTTTACCTGAATTATCGGTCCAATTAAGGTTGCCCACCCAATTACCTTTTTCAAAATTAGAAATATCAATATTGGTTGGAATTGAATCACCAATTTGTACCTCAAAGGTTTTATCTTTTGTTTTATTAGCCAAGTATTTTAGGCTTAACTGTGCATTGCTAATGGTTCTATGGGCTCTATTTTCTATACGTAAAACAGTTTGGCTGTTTACATTAATTATTTCAAACAATATTAAACTATCAGCGCCTTTGTTTTCATCAATGGTAGCTTGGTAGTTTTCGCCTTTTTCGTAATAATCGTTTTCAATTAAAGCCACATCTTGATTTACCATTTTTATAACCATAAAAACTATAAAACACATAAATAATACTGTAAGTGCTACTAATTTGGTTCCCCAGGTTATTTTCATTTTTTAGTTGATTTATTTTGTGGTCAAAGTTAATTAACTGGTGCCACAAAATTTGATTTTACTTGTTCAATTAATACACCATTGCTTTTTACATTAATCAATACTTTGTTTTGATTACTTGTAATGGTTTTAGGGTCAATTTCAATAAAGAAACTGGTTTTGCCTAATTCGTCTTTTGGTATTTTTATAATTTGTTTATCAATCAATTTGATGCTTCCTTTTGGTTCAACTAATTCTAGTTCAATTGGAATAGAATCAAAGGTTTTATTTACAAATTCAATATTGTATAAGTTACTAATATTGCCATTGGCTTGTGTTTGGTAAAGCATTCCAGCAGTTCTGTTTAAAGTAGTTTCAATTTCTTTACGGCTAGCTACCAAATAAACCAATAGGGTTAATAAGCCAACTAATACCACAGAATAACCTACATTACGTAATGTAAATTTAAAGGTTTCGTTATTATCAATTCCGTTTTTAGAGTTAAAGCCTATTAAACGAGTTGGTTTGTTTATTTTTACCATTACTTCATCGCAGGCATCTACACAGGCTGTACAGTTAATGCACTCTAGCTGAGTACCGTTTCTAATATCGATACCAGTTGGACAAACTTGAACACATAATTTGCAATCAATACAATCGCCTTTTGGAGGAGGAGTAGCAGTATCTTTTTTACTTGCTTTTCCACGAGGTTCGCCACGCAAATAATTATATGCAACTACTATAGAATGTGGGTCTAACATTAAACCTTGTAACCTGCCATAAGGACAAATAATTACACAAACTAATTCGCGTAAAAAAG
>JBGSBN010000110.1:0-10802 GCA_041730515.1 Methylacidiphilales bacterium
TCCATTAACAAAAACGAGCTCGACTCCAAAGTATGGCCAGGTGTATGCAATACCTTTATTTTTAATTTACCAATCTCAAATACCTCATTATCGGCAGCTACATGAACAGGAAAATTAGTAACTGTAGTTGGACCATAAATAATGGTAGCACCTGTTTTATTTGCTAAGTCTACGTGTCCACTTACAAAATCGGCATGGAAATGTGTTTCAAAAATATATTTAATTTTGGAACCATTAGCGGTAGCTTTATCAATATACATTTGGTAATCACGCAAAGGATCTATAATAGCAACTTCGCCATTACTTTCAATATAATAGGCTGCTTGTGCTAAGCAATTGGTATATAATTGTTCTATAATCATGTTATTAATATTTGATGATTTTTGATTTTGAGATTGTTTTGTTGAATTGTTATATTGTTGAATGGTTGGATTGTTAGTTGCACTTATTTCCGTTGGCTAAAGCCTAACGTCAATAGATTTTTGAATATTGCAAATTACTTGTTGCAAATTGCTTATTAAACTTTGCCTATTGCCAATTGCTAGAAGCCAGATGCCAGCAGCCCTTATCATCCGCCCGCTTTTTTAGCTTTATAACCTAATTTAATTAAATGTGCTAAAATTTTATCTCTAAACTCACCTTGAATTAATATTTCACCATCTTTTACACTACCGCCTACGCCACATAATTTTTTTAACGCTGAGCCTAACGCATTTAAATCTTCGGTTGTTCCTACAAAACCGCTAACAGCTGAAACTACTTTACCTGCGCGGTTTTTTTTGTCTAAAAATATTTTTAAATTTTGTTGGTTATTTGGCAATGTTTCTGTTACTTCTTCTTGGTCAAAATCGTAACTAAAATCTGAATCAGTACTAAATACTACCCCACTTACTTTTTTATTTTTATTGCTCATTGACAGAAAAATTAAGAGATTACAAGATTACAAAATTTATTTCTGTAAAAGGGCATGAATATTTTAAAAATTTCTAAATTCAAATGGTCGATTAAGCCATTAAACGGAATAAAATAGTTGGCCTAAAAATGGACAGAAACAAAAAAAGCACCTTTTTATAGGTGCTTTTAAGTATTTGATAAAGTAATTTACTTAACTCTCTCAGAATATGATTCTGTGCGCAAATCAACTTTAATTTTTTCGCCTTCGTTCACAAATAAAGGAACCATTACTATAGCGCCAGTATCAAGCGTAGCAGGCTTTAAAGTATTAGTTGCTGTATCGCCTTTTACACCAGGTTCGGTATAAGTAATTTCATAAATACCAAAATTAGGTGGTTCCACTCCAATTACAGAATCGCTTTCTAAAGCCACTTTTAAAATCATTTCTTCTTTTAAAAATTTTGCTGTATTTCCTACCATACTTTCTTCTACATAAATTTGATCGTAGGTTACAGGGTCCATAAGTACTAAGCTTGTTCCATCTTTGTATAAATATTGCATTTCATGGTGTTCAACTCTTAACATCTCTACACTTTCACCTGCACGTAAACGTTGCTCAATTTGTTTTCCACTTTTTACATTGCGCAGAACTACTTGGTAAAATGCGCGTAAATTACCTGGTGTACGGTGTTGGTATTCCATTACTTGGCATAATTCGCCTTCATATTTTATATAACAACCTTTAAATAAATCGCCTGTATTTGCCATAAATTATTTTTATTTTATTTCTTATTTTTATTTCTCCGTTGGCTAATCCCGAAAACTTTCGGGACAACGGCTATTCATCTTTTGTTCTTAATATTCTTCCCAACTCTAAACTCTCAACTCTCAACCAACTTCACGGTGCGAAAATACATTTTAGTTTTTAGTTTACAATATGCCTGCAATTATAGCTCGCTGTAAAATTGTTTTTGTTCCACAAAATGTTTCCAAACCACGCTTTTGTTGTAAATACCTGTTAGGTTTTTGTTTTTGATGGAAGCTTGTACCTTTTTGCGCAATTTAAGCCAAGCAAAAAAATGTTTGGCAAAATGGTAATGTGCCTTATGAATGGCCAAACTATGTTTAGGAAATCCATTTAACAGAAAAAATACCGAACTCAGTAAATCAAGTATATGCCTAAAAGGAATTAACCAAAAAGCTTGCGCAGTTGGTAAATTTTTAAGCATCATAATCAACGAATTTCTAAAGTTTAAATACGTTTTTTTATCGCTTAACTTACTTAATGTACCACCACCTAAATGGAACACATAACTTTCGGGTACACTTATTATTTTGTAGCCAAGCAATTGCAACCTCCAACACAAATCTACTTCTTCCATGTGGGCAAAAAAGTTGGCATCAAAACCCTCCGCTTCATGAAAAGCTTTGGCTTTTATAAATAAACAAGCGCCTGTGGCCCAAAAAATTTCCTCAATATTTTGGTATTGAAGCTTGTCTTCTTCACATTTTTCGAATAACCGTCCGCGGCAAAAAACATAACCAAATTTATCCATGTGTCCGCCCGAAGCACCTGCATATTCAAAAAAATTACGGTTGGTATATTGTAACATTTTAGGCTGTGCTGCGGCCACCGTTGCATCGGCTTCCATGGCTTCAATAACTGGCATAATCCAGTTTTCGCCTACTTCTATATCGTTGTTTAACAATACATAATAGTCAGCTTCAACATGTTTAAGAGCCTGATTATAACCGCCTGCGTATCCAAAATTATAGCCATTTTGTACTACTTTTATTTGCGGATAATTTTCGGTAATAAATTTTACAGAATCATCGCTCGAATGGTTATCGGCAAGCACAATTTCCAAGTTTGGATAATTACTTGCTATTACCGAAGGCAAAAATTTTTGTAAATATTCTACCTTATTCCAATGAATAATTACTACAGAAACTTTAGGGTAATTAGTCATTAGCTAAAATTTTTCTCCTTTTTTATAGGGTATATAAACAAACTGAGCTGAAGTTGGCGTAAGCCAAAGCACACAACAATGTGTTTTAAAGCTCTTGTAGTTTTGTTTAAAATCTTCTTGTTTGGTTTTGTCAATTACTTTACGCTCCACCATTTCTTCCATAGTCGAGGCATAAATATCGTTATCGCGAGCAAAATCTGCACGAGCCAAAATGAGTTCGCCAATTTTTACCTCATGTTCCGATGCTATAAAAATTGGAAATTGGGTAAATTTTTCTTTTACCATATCAATGGCCACTTCTTTAATTGATTCACTAAAAAAATCTATATCGGCCTTTAAAGCATTTAGCTGAGTTTCAAATGTTGCATTCATTATTTGGGATGGCGAATATAATAATTGCATAGCATTGCACAAAATTGGCGGCAGTTTATAGTTTAATAGACCATGGACCATAGACCATTATTGATGTGTTGGGATTAACCAATTTTATCTAAGGTTTTAAACTAAAATATTTCAATAAACAATTCATAATGTTTCAATCTTCAGTAGCTTATGCGCTAACTTAAATTCTTAATTGTCTATGGTCTATTGACCATAGTCTTTAAACTATTCTAAAAAATTAGCATTATTGGCATTATAATTGCAAACCTATTTCCGCTATTATTAAGTACAAAAACATGAAATTAGAAAGCCATAATTTAGTTAAAAGATATAAGAAAAGAACTGTTGTTGACCATGTGTCAATAGAAGTAGAACAAGGCGAATGCGTTGGTTTACTTGGACCAAACGGAGCCGGAAAAACCACTACTTTTTACATGACAGTTGGTTTAATTAAACCTGATGAAGGAACTGTAACTTTAAATGGTGAAGATTTAACCGCCATGCCCATGTACAAAAGAGCGCAAAAAGGTTTAGGCTACTTACCACAAGAAGCTAGTATTTTCAGGACTTTAAGCGTAGAAGATAATATTAAGGCGGTAATGGAACTTACCGATATGAGTAAGGAAGAACAACGAGATAGATTGGAATCATTGATTGATGAATTTACTTTACACAAAGTGCGTAAAAGCATGGGAAATGTATTGAGCGGTGGTGAAAGACGCAGAACTGAAATAGCACGAGCATTGGCAGTAAACCCCAAATTTATTTTATTAGATGAGCCTTTTGCTGGTATTGACCCTATTGCGGTGGAAGATATTCAGGTGATTGTAGCTAAACTTAAGCATAAAAATATTGGTATTTTAGTAACCGACCATAATGTTCACGAAACACTTTCGATAGTTGACAGAGCTTACTTACTTTTTGAAGGAAAAATTCTGAAAGCCGGAACAGGCCAAGAATTAGCCGATGACGAAATGGTTCGCAGGGTTTATTTAGGACAAAATTTTGTGTTGAGGTAGATAATTAGTTTCTGGCAGATGGCTTCTGGCAACTGGCGGACTTTTTCTAATATTTGAAAATATGTTGCGAGTTTGAAAATAAAAATCTTTACAAAGCAATCGTAATTTGGATAGAGATTGGAAGATTTTAGGAAAAGTCATTACTATATAAGCAAGTTATTCGGTATTTTAAGACGATAATGAAAAAGACTGCAATCTTTGTATTGGTTATTGGATTTTTCTCTTGTAATCAAGGGAATATGGAAGACCTTGCGAGCAATAGTATTTTGAATAATTATGATAGTTTAGAAGTATTATATTATCAATCCGATACAATTATTAGAAAAACAGATACTTTGATTATAGTAAATTCAAGATTTGACACTACTGTAATGGAAATAGGTATTTTTACGTATTTGCAATTTGATTATCCATTAACAACCTCGAAAAAATTAATTGACTTTACAAAATCTGCTATTCAATTTGATAAGTTAGGTCAAAAAGAAAAAGCTATCGAATTTTATAAAAAAACAATTGACTTCTATTTTAAAAAACGCCCTGAAGAATTAGAAGGATTTTCATGCATGAACCAATATATGCAATACGAAGTTAATTCTGCAATTCTTTGTTCATATGCTTATGAAAAACTTGAAGACAATGAAAATGCAATAAAAATTTTACAGCCTTACCTAGCCAATGGTGAAGCCTTGAGCAGTAAAATACATGTTCGATACATTGAATTATGCATTGACAAGTTTGGTATGAATAAAGTAAAAGCAGAACTAAAAAATTGCGGGAATACACTTACCTTTAAAAAACAAGACTCACCTGTGATTGAAGATTGGGTCGTTAATGTTTTTGGTGCAAATATTGAAGTAGGACACAATTTCAATACAGAACAGATGTTAATTTCACAAGCCGACAGTGTAATTAAGGAAATGGACTTTTATAAATTGATAACAATTAAATATTAGAAAATTTTTCAAGTCATTATTTACCAGTTATAACTCAAACCAACAATACTATTTGACCAATTTTTAAAAAATCCTACCTTTGATACCTCCATGAAATAAACTAATGATAAAATGATTCGCATGGTTTATCTAAGGCAAAATTTAAAAACATGAAGTATTGTATCTCTGAAATTTATATTTACCCCATAAAATCGTTGGGAGGAATTAAACTTACCGAAAGCAATATTGAACCCAGAGGATTGCAATACGATAGACGTTGGATGCTTTGCGATGAACACAACCTTTTTATTACACAACGTGAGTTTAAAGAATTGGCATTGTTTAAACTCAGTAAAGAAAGTAACTTGTTTACCATTAACTACCAAGAAAACGTTTTTCAAATGCCTTTTGAAATAACTGGCCAAACAGAAATTGTTAAAGTTTGGGATGATGAATGCGAGGCAATTGAATATGCTTTTGGTTCAGCATGGTTTAGCAAAATGCTAAATTTTACTTGTAAGTTGTTTTACATGCCTAACCAATCGGAAAGAAAAGTTAGCGAAAAGTATGCTCATAACAACGAAATAACTAGCTTTAGCGATGGTTTTCCTATTTTGATAATTGGTCAAGAATCACTTAATTTCTTAAATGCCAAATTATCCAAACCAATTGGCATGGATAGATTTAGGCCAAATATAGTTTTTACAGGAGGAAAGCCTTTTGATGAAGACCATTTTAAGGATTTTAGCATAGGTAAAAATTTACTAAAAGGCGTTAAACCATGTAGCCGTTGCGTAATTACTACCATTGACCAAAATACAACAAAAAAAAGTTCAGAACCTCTGAAAACATTGGCTACTTTTAGAAATAAAGACAATAATGTATTGTTTGGTCAAAACATCATTATCACAAAAATTGAACATGAAATTAAAATTGGTGATGAATTTATTTTATAATTGTAAACGATCGGTAAAAATCAAGATAAAAGATACACCTTAAATGATTTTAAAGCTTATTTATAATTTTTAAATTGACATATCCATTTTATATCGTTCCTTTGTATGGTGAAAAATAAAACTGCACGAACATTTATGTTATTAGCATCGGTATTGATGCTAAAAATATGTTTTGGACAAAGCATGTTTTCGGTAAATACTAAAGTTGAAAACAAATCTACCATTCACGCATCAAACCACAATAACACCTCTGCTTTAAATATAGCCAATGCCGAATTTGATGAAGATGAAACAGAAGAAAATAATACCAAAGATTTATTTATTGAGTTACCCTATTTAACTGTTTGTTTTGGCAAAGTAAATTTAACTAACAATTATTTACACGCTCACCAATTAAGCTATACTTACCCGTTAAATTTAGCTATTTTTAAAGCTGTTAATTGCTTTAGAATATAGCATCACTGGCCTTTCAGGCATCTTGTTGACATCATTTATTTGTAGTCAACCACTCCTAAAAATCGAAAAATTTTATTAAACATTTTTTAAAGCAATTAGTTTTGTTGTAATTTTTTACTGCATTTAGCACTTCTTGTTTTTTATTGTTAAACTTCAAAATCAGCACGCTATTATATACTAATTAGCATGTATTTATAAAAATGAAAAATAATCAATCAAACTTCAACGAACATGAGGTTTTGCATGAGTTAAAGCATTTTTTGCCAGCTCAAGCACCATTAAAAGATTTTATTCATCACAATACACTTCACTCGTTTCAAAACTTAAAATTTTATGATGCATTGCACCAAGCAGCTAAAATATTTGGTTTTAAAACTACCCTTTCGCTTAACGATTATAGAAACTTGCACAAAAAAGGTAGAATAGATACCGAAGTGCTAGAAAGAATAATTGAAGCCAAAAAAGGTAAAGCAGAATTGGAACTTTGGAAGAATAAATTATTCAAAAAACAATTCGACTATCAAATTGATTCGAGAATTGGAAAACTAAAAGCGAACTGGAAAAACAACTATAAAATAGATATGGATGCATTAGTTCATCCGTTATTGTTCAGAATTGTTTGCAGCTATTTAGATCAAGGAATTGCTATTTGGAATTTTCCCATTGAACACAAAGGTTTTCTTTCATCAATTAGAGAGTTGGAACGAATGAGTTATAGCAGTATCTTCAACTCAAAAAGGGTTAAAGATTTATTGCTTGATAATAATTGCTCAATAGAACACCTACTTGAAATATTGGTAGGCGATGAAACTTTATATGCTCAATATTTATACGATCAACAGTTTGCGCACCAAGGTTGGTCGGGCATGGTATCGTTTATTGAAGATAATCCCAATGCCCTTTTAGATACTAAAAAAATTACTTTACATGACTTTATAGTATTTGAATTATTACTTGAAATAAATGCTTTGGACAGCCAATATGGAAATAATTGGAAACCTCTAAAAGATAATTTAAAAGAAAGGCCAACTCCATTATTTGCTCCTGTTGAAAATACTGAACTTAACGAGGTCATTATGCTTTGGCAAGATGTTTACGAATGGACTTATTATGATCAAGTTTTGGCGGGAGTACAATTAGGTTACGATAACAAAGCGCCCAAAAAAGCTAAAAGTTTTCAAGCATTATTTTGTATTGATGATAGGGAATGTTCCATACGCAGGTATGTGGAGCAAAACGACATCAATTGCGAAACATTTGGAACGCCAGGTTTTTTTGGCGTAGAGTTTTTTTATCAACCTAAAAACGGGAAATTCCATACCAAATTATGCCCAGCACCTGTTACACCTAAGTATTTAATAAAAGAAATAAATACCAGAGGCAATAAAGAAAAAGATGTGCATTACAGCAAAAAAAGTCATTCTCTTTTTCAAGGTTGGATCATATCGCAAACGCTAGGTTTTTCGTCAGCTTTTAAATTAGCGGTAAATATTTTTAAACCCACCATGAGCCCTGCTACCACTTCATCGTTTAAGCACATGGATAAATTTTCGCAATTAACCATTGAAAACAAAAATATAAACCAACGCGAAGGTGATTTACAAATTGGTTTTACTGTAGATGAAATGGTTGTTCGTGTTCAAAATTTATTAAATAGCATTGGCTTAATTGAAAACTTTGCTCCTTTGGTTTATTTGGTTGGACATGGAGCAAGTAGCATTAACAATACGCACTATGCAGGTTACGATTGCGGGGCATGTTCTGGCAGACCAGGTTCTGTTAATGCACGAGTAATGAGTTTTATGGCTAATCATAAAAAAGTTAGAGAAATACTTGCAAACAAAGGATTGGTAATACCCGATACCACTCAATTTGTGGGTGCTTTACACGATACTACTAGGGATGAAATGGAATTTTATGATGAAGATTTATTGAATGAAACCAATAAAATGCTTCATGAACAAAATAAAAAAACGTTCGAAAAATCGTTGGATGAAAATGCCAAAGAACGTTCACGTAGATTTATATTAACCAATACCAAAGACAGTGCTAAAAAAGTACATGAAGCTGTAAAATTGCGCTCTGTTTCGTTATTTGAACCAAGACCAGAATTGAACCATGCCACTAATGCTTTGTGTATAATTGGGCAGCGCGATTTAACCAAGTATTTGTTCTTAGATAGGCGTTCGTTTTTAAACTCGTACGACTACAAAATAGATTTAGATGGAACTTTTTTAACCAATATTTTAAAACCAATTGGACCTGTTTGTGGAGGTATAAATTTAGAATATTATTTCTCAAGAGTTGATAATCAAAAACTAGGCGCGGGAACCAAATTACCTCACAATGTTATGGGTTTAATTGGCGTTGCAAATGGTATTGATGGAGATTTAAGACCAGGATTACCAAGCCAAATGATAGAAGTTCATGACCCCATTAGGATGCTAGTAATTGTAGAGCATTATCCAGAAATTGTTTTAAAAGCAATTAGTCAAGCTCCCGAAACATACGAATGGTATAATAATGAATGGATGCATTTGGTATCGGTTAATCCTGTTACCAGAAAATTGCAGGTTTTTGAAAATGGTCAATTTGTGCCGTACAATCCTTTAATAACTAAATTAGAGTTAGCTCCAAACTTGAACCATTTGGTAGAATCAACCGAAGAAAATTTCCCTGTGTTTTTATTTAATAATTAATCAAAAAAAATGGAAAAAATAATTCAATTATTCATACTTATTCCTTTGCTTGGTTTTATTATTAGTTTAATTATTCCAAGTCAAAATGAAAAGCTCATTTCTTTAACTGCATTTACCTCGGTAGGAATTAATTTTATTGGCTTTGTAATATTTGTTATCTATTGGCTTTTTAATGGCTTTCCGGTACTTAATTTAAAGGAAATTCTTATTTATAAAACCACTAACTACGAATTTTTACTCGATTTTTATTTCGATAAAATTACCGTAGTTTATCTTTTTGTTGGTTCATTTCTTACCTTTTTAGTTACCATTTATAGTCGTTATTATTTACACCGCGAACATGGCTATAAAAGGTTTTTCAATACCATTTTATTCTTTTATGTTGGTTACAGCATTACTGTACTTTCAGGTAATTTCGAAACCTTATTTTTAGGTTGGGAGATACTTGGAATTTCATCGTTTTTACTCATAAGTTTTTACCGTGAAAGATACTTGCCTGTAAAAAATGCTATCAAAGTATTTAGTATTTATAGAATTGGGGATGTTGGTATTTTATTAGCCATGTGGATGAGCCATCATTTATGGCACGAAAACATTACTTTTTTAAAATTAAACAACTACGAATTAGTACACGAACATTTGCAAAACCACAGTTGGATTGGTGTTTTTATTTCGTTAATGATTTTGATATCAGCAGCGGCTAAATCAGCACAGTTTCCATTTTCATCGTGGTTACCAAGAGCCATGGAAGGGCCAACTCCATCAAGTGCCATATTTTATGGTTCGCTTTCGGTGCATATTGGAGTGTTTTTATTACTGCGTACATTTCCGTTTTGGGAGTACCAATATTCGGTTAGGGTAATTATTGGTTTATTGGGATTAATCACAGCCATTATGGGTTCATTAACTGCAAGGGTTCAATCATCGGTTAAAAGCCAAGTAGCTTACGCATCGTTAGCTCAAATAGGTTTAATTTTTATAGAAGTAGCTGCGGGTTTCGAAACCTTAGCATTGATTCATTTTGCTGGAAATGCATTTTTAAGAACTTATCAATTATTGGTTTCACCATCGGTAGTTAGTTACTTAATTCGTGAACAATTTTACAACTTGACTCCTCGTGTTCATTCGTCTAAATTTGCACTTCCAAAACGTTTGCAATACACCATTTATATGTTAAGTTTAAAAGAATGGAACTTAGATTGGTTTGTTTATCAATTTATTTGGATGCCAATAAAATTAGTAGGCAGAAAAATGAAGTTTTTAAATTTTAAAGCTGCCTTGGTTTTATTTATTATAATTCTTATTGGTGCAATAGCTGCTTTACAAAACGAATCTGCAATTCCTGATCAAGTACATCGTTTTTTACCTGAACTTATAGGATTATTTGGACTATTATTAGTAGCCAAATCGTTTGCCGAACGTCAAAGTGTAATGGTAAGTTGGACATTGGTATTAATGAATAACATAATGATTGCTTTAGCCATTTCATTTAACG
>JBGSBN010000111.1:0-10780 GCA_041730515.1 Methylacidiphilales bacterium
AAACAAGATCCTGAAGACGCTTATAATCAATTAGACAGATAATACCCCATTAAATTAATTAACCAATAAAAATATTTTATAAATTAATAATTATAAATTGTATTGGCTTATCTATCTAGCTGATTGTACTCGTCTTCAGGATTTTGTTTCTGAACAAAAATAGAAAGTATTAAACCTATAATCAAAGTGTAGATATTAATAGCAAAAAACTGACCTGATAATTTTGAAACGGGTGTATTATTTTCTTTTACCGCCCTTATCATTTCCATTTTTTTGTCCTCATCAAAATAGTCCATTTCTAAAAATGTTTTTTTGATGAGTTCAAACTCTCTGGCAAGTTCCTCAGGATTAATAAAACTATAATAAGTATATTTCCATAAACCCACAGCTAAAGAAGCCATAACACCAATGGCTAGGCAGGTTTTTAGCACTTCTAAATATTTACTGTATCCTCCAAAATCATTGTCACGTCTTTGTTTCATTCCAAAAAATAAAATAGAAATGGATGTAAATGCCGAAAGTAAAAAATCAATTATTTGATGATCGCCACGGTAGGAGCCAGTAATAAAAAACAATAAGTCAATCACAATTACAGCAAGCGCATACATAAGTCCAAACTTATAAGCATATTGCCAAAGTGATTTAAAGTTTTCAGTACTTGTCATAACTTTTTTATTTTATTATTTAGTATTTGCAAATGCAATTAACGAAGCCAAAACAGCAATTTCGTATGAGTTGTAATTTGATTTAAACTGACTTACCATGTTTACCGAATAAGGAGTTTGGAAAAACATAACCATAGGAATAAACATATCTTTTATTGGCGAATCATCGCTTAAAGTACCCTTTAAAGCAGTTAAATCATCAAAATCGGCCTCTTCTAAATCGTTTTCAATTATTGGTTCATAAATTTTAAACTCATCCTGAAACTCGTCCATATCGGTTAACAAAAATTCGTTTAAGAAATCGCCAATCGAAATTTCAGCATCTGCATCGCTAGCTTCGTTAATATATAAAAACACATTTAACAATTCAGTTCCGCGTTCTACTGTTTGTTCTTCAATGTCTATCCATTCTTCTGAGTCAAAATACTCTTCATCGTGCGCAAATGCCGATAAGAAATGAACCAACATTAAATCAAAAACCACTTCTTCTATTTCGCCATAACCATTTTTAGGAACCAAAGCATCTAACGCTTTTAGCTTATCCTCAAAACTGTTAAACTCCACAAAAATTTGACTGCATTCGTCAGTAATGTTTTTTAAATTTTTACCTTCTGCATATGTTTCAAGCAGTGCTTTTAAAGAGCTTAAAATCACCCTTGATTGATCTTCTATTATCATAATGTTTAATTGTTGTAATTTTTATCTGCGTGATAAGATGATAGTACCTTACCTTTAATTTCTTTGTTATAAAATACAGTATTTCTCGATTTTGACTTATTGGTTTGATCGTTCAAAATCCATTTTTCGTTAGGGTCAAAAATAATAAAGTCAAAAAAACTTCCTTTCTCTAATTCAGGAATTGGTAAATTGATAATATTACGCGGATTAATGCATAATTTTTCTACCACATGATTTATTTCAAAACCTTTAGGTGCATTAGCTAAAACCAATGGTAAAGCAGTTTGCAACATAATCATTCCTTCATCGGCATACTCAAACTCCACATCTTTTAACTCCACATTTTGCGGAAAATGATCTGTTACAATGGCATCAATAGTGCCATCCATCAAGCCTGCCCAAAGTGCTTTTTTATCTTCTTTGCTGCGCAATGGTGGATTTAACTTTAAATTTGCATTATACTCTAACATATCGTTATCGGTAAAAATTAAATTAGCTACCGCTACATCGCAAGTAACTTCAATGCCTTGTTTTTTGGCTTTTTGTATAATTTCAACTGCACCTTTGCTGGAAATATGCGAAAAATGAATGGGTGCATTGGCATATTTAGCCAATTCCAAATCGCGTTTAATAGCCATTTCTTCGGCCATGGCAGGAATACCTTTTAAACCTAAAAGCACACTTATGTTTCCTTCGTGCATGCGACCACCTGTGCTTAAATGCACATCTTCGGCATGGGTAAAAATTTTACCACCAAAAATTTGGCTATATTGCAAAGCACGCAACATTAAGCCACTGTTTTTTACAGCATAATTAGCATCGGTAAAACCTACTGCACCAGCCAAATGCATATCGTACATTTCGCTTAATTCTTTGCCTTCTAATTTTTGACTTAAAGTGCCATAAGGCAGTAGTTGCGCTGAAAGTTGTTTAGATTTATTAATTACATACTCCACCGCACTTTTATTATTAATGGTTGGATCGCTATCGGGCAATACGCAAACAGTAGAAAATCCGCCAGCTATTGCTGCCTCCGACAATGATGTTAAACTCTCCTTATGCTCGTTTCCTGGATCAGAACTATGGCTGCGCAAACAAACCATAGATGGCATTAACCAAGCATTTTTAGCATCGGTTATCCAGTTTTTTTTGTTTTTGGTGTAATTAGCAAATGTTTTTTTGCTACTTAAAGCAATAGTATCTATTTGATTACCAACTATCAGTACATCGCAAACTTTATTAAAAAAAGGACTTGCGGGAAAACAAATAGTAGCATTTAAAATAAGTAATTCCATAAAAAGAAAGCTTGGCGAAAGTAGGATTTTCTATTGGTAAATCAAATAAATGAAATAATTGCGGAATGAGAAGTGACAAAAATGCGAAATGAGAATTAGGAAATGGGCAATTGACAATAGGAAATGGGCAATGGGCAATGGGCAATTGGCAATGAGAAATGGGCAATGAGAAATAGGCAATGGGTAATGAGTAATGAGCAATTAGCAATTTAACAATACAACAATTAAACTCCCGATTTATCGGGAAAACAATCACGCAAGGCGTGACTACATAATCCCTTTTTCATTCACCCAAGTAATCAACTGCGAAACATTATTTACACCAGCTTTTTTCATTAAATTTTTACGATGAGTATTTACAGTAAAAAGGCTTAAGTTTAGTCTTTCAGCAATCTCTGCCGATTTTAGCCCATTCATAATCTCACGCAATACATCCATTTCTCTTGGTGATAAAAAAGCTTTTTCTTCTTTTTGATTATTTAACAAATCCTGGTTAAATAATTTTTCGCCTGAGGCTACTTTATAAATGGTGTTTAACAATTCTTGCTGACCTACATTTTTAAGTAAATAAGCATAAGCATTGTAATTCATGGCATCGAGCACATAACGTTTTTCTTGGTGCATGGAAAGAATGATAAACTTAGTATTGGTTTTACCTAATAACGATTTAATAATTTCTAAACCCTCTTTACCAGGCATTCGTAAATCAAGCAGGGCAATATCGGGCTTCAATGCTACTATGTCGTTATATGCTTTTACACCATCGTTAGAGGTGCCAATAATGGCAATATTATTTTGATTTTTGAGCAATAACGATAAACCATCAATTACTATTTGGTGGTCATCGGCTATATAAATATTAATTGACTCTTTCATCTTTAATTAAGTTACTGGTATTTCAATAATAATGGTTGTGCCTTGTGCGGTAGAATCAATATTAATTGTTCCAATAAAAGCTGCTACCCTATTTTCAATATTTTGTAAGCCAATGCCATTTTTTCCATTAGCTTGGTATTCGGTTTTAAATCCTATGCCATTGTCTTCGGCTATCAGTTGTAAAACACCATCGTTATTCAATAACACTTGTATAGAAGCTTCTGTAGCTTGTGCATGTCTGTTTATATTGGTTAATAACTCCGAGATGATACGATACAAACCAAACTGCAACTCTTGACTAATAGGTTCATCAAAATTTTCAATGTATAAATGATAATCACAATTACCTTTGGTATTCAACCGTTCCACAAACTCTGCTAAACTTTTATGTAGTCCTTTCGAAAATAAGGAACTAGGTTTTAAGTTTTGCGAAATTTCCCTGATTTCATCAATGGTTTCACTCACTCCTACACTTACTTGTTTTAGTAAATCAATATCGGTTATGGCTTGGTTATACAAATATTCTAAACTCATATTTAAGCCCGAAAGTTTAGCACCAATACCATCGTGCAACTCTTCCGCTAAGCGTTTGCGTTCGGTTTCTTGCCCCTCGGTAAGGGCCACCAATAAAGCTTGTTGCTTTCTTAGCTCTTGTTCCTTTAGTTGTAAATTATATTCACTTACCTTTTTTTGATGCAGGATTACATAATAAATAATAAACCCCACCAAAAGGAATGAAAACAAGGTACCTAATAAGTATATGATGGTCAAGTTTTCCATTTAAAACAGGTAAATGCTTTTGCAAAAAGCAAATTGGCTATAGTATTAAATATTGAATGGATATCAATTGATAAATATGCTGTTGGAGGCACTAGCTGGCTTATCATCAAAAACATATAAAAGTTAATGGTGAAGTAAATCAAAATGCCAGTTGAAAACCAAAACATGGCTTCACTATAAATTAAAGTAGTTTTTTTATGATTGGTTAAATTCAAATAAAAGTAATAAAAAGAAGCAATCATTAAAACAATACTTTCAGTAGGCCTTGCCACAATATTTTGAGTGTAAATAGTATTTATATAAAAAGCATCTAAAAAAGCTATGGCTATAAAAACGGAGACAACTGATAAATAAAAAAGGATATGTTGGTTAAAATACTTCCAAAAAACCCAAAAAAACATACTAAATTCTATTGGAGTTAACAAATGCAATAGTGGAATATTAGTACCATAAATTTTTTTATACTCTGTTATAAAATATTCAAAAAAAACACAGAAAGCATAAAAATAAACAAGCCCTTTAAAAGGCTTGTTTATTTTTTTAAAGTATATCAAACCAAAAATAACTGGTAGAAAACTACTAAATTTTGAGATTTCTGTTAAAATGTCTGAAAAAACCATTTAATATTTATTTACATTGAAGTGCTTTGTATAAAACACTATTTACATCACAATTTGTTCCACCATTACAAATCTCATCTGCTTGATTATAAATTGGTGTAGCTTTGTCATTATAATTTGTACCATCAAAAACTACAGGTACCATTTTTAAATCTAAATTTTTTCCATTAATATGATGATACAAACGAACACCAACAACATCAGCATCTGAATCTAAAATATCAACAAATTTTTGCTTTGAAAAATACCAAGAACGACCTACAGTAAAACTTTTGTCTTTAGAGATAAAATTACCATCTATCGCTGGGTTAGCACTGCATCTAGGAGGACACATATCTGAAAACTCATAAAAATAAGTTTCATCAATATAATCTTCTCTGGCACCAGTTGAATTATTTATAACTGGAATCATTACTAAAGTTAAGGTATCTTCATTTATTGGACTGTTTTTGTTAATTGCCGCATAAAATTTTATACCTTTTAAATTAGAAATATTATCAATCATATTTTTAATTCCTGTTTCAAAAAGCCACCCAGAAGGTATTAAATAGTTACTTTCTCCTTTAAATCGATTAATAAAACAAATTGCCGTATCTAATTTAATTGGCTTTAGTAATGCAACTTTATCCATTGAATCTTCGCGCAACGAATCTTGTTGCGCAGTATTTGTGTTGTTATTGCTACCTGGACCGCAACTAAATAACACACAATTAATTAAAACTAGCACTACAATTTTTAACACATTTCCTTTTTTCATAATTTTATTTTTTAGTTAGTGAGCAGCAAATATGTAATAAATAATTTTATTACAACATACCCATTTATTGGTATTTTTTATTTTTCCAGTTCTACTGTAAGTAATTTACAGCAAGTAACATAAACTTAATATTTGTTTTTAAAAAATACCTATTTCTAGGTATGGTAACTCCCATTTTTTTTGTAAATGTTTGCAGGGTCGCAACAAAATAATAAAAACATTTTACTAAATAATACAAATATGAAAAAAACAATTACACTTTTAACAAGCATAATTGCAACTGCAATTATTGCTTCATGCGGTAAAGAAACTGTTGAAAAAACTACTACCACTGCCGGAACTACAACAACTACCAAATCACCTTTGGATTATGAAATTGATTACAGTGTAAAAGTAAATTATTCTGTAATGGTAATTTCTGGAAACTATTTTTCGGTTGCCACTGGAAAAACAAATTCATCAAGTTTAGAGGGAGCTAAAGTAACCATTACTCAAGGAGACAAAACAATACAAAGCACTACAAATATTCAAGGTATAGCATCTTTCTCAGGTGTTTACAAAGGTTTAATTGCGGTTAGTATTGTAAAAGATGAATATACTTCTTTAAATTATCTGGTAACTGTAAATGGCTCTGTAACAGAAGTAAATGGTAAGCAAATTGATATTGCTAATATGGTACCAATTTTTAAAGTAAAGAATGATATAGCCACTGCAATACTATCAGGAAAAGTTAGTTACCAAAACGATTTAACCAACCTTAATAAAGAAAATGTACCTGCTAACACCATTGTAACTGCTACAATAGATGCGAGCGATGCAGCATTTAAAACTAACTATATCAATGTACCTAATACAGGTATTTTAGCTTCATTAAACAGTGGAAAGATTGTGCAATTTGCATATGAAGGTTTTTTTTATGACAGCACAGATAATAATGGAAACTATTCTATTCCTGTTCCTGCTGGTATTGCGGGTCTTCCAATTAAAATAAATTCTTCCGATATAGTTTCTGATCAAAAAGTATTTGAAAACACTGGAGTATCAGGATTTAATAGAACTACTTCATATAGAACCATTTTTAGTCCTGACCAAATACCTACGCCAGTGCCAAATGCTGGAGGTGCAGAAGTGTTGTTTTTAACTGGGTCTGGAGCTACCGCTTTTGCTACCATTTCTGGAAACGGGCAAATAGATAGAATAAATATTACGAGCGGAGGAACTGGATATGTTGCTCCTCCAAAAATTACAATTACTGGGGGTGGAGGAACTGGAGCTACAGCCGCAGCCACAATTAACAATGGTGTAATTACAAGTATTAATATAATTAATGGGGGAACTGGTTATTCATCAGAACCTACTATTTCTATTAGTTCTGGCTCAGGCGCATCGGTAACAGCAACTGTTGGTGGCGGTGGATCAGTGGTTTCAATAGCGTTGATTAATTCAGGAAATGGGTATACTAGTACTCCTAATATAACCATTTCTGCACCTTCTTTACCTGGAGGTACTACCGCTACTGCTACTGCCAATGTTTCAGGTGGACGAATAACTAGCGTTACTTTAACAAATGGAGGTTCTGGCTACACTACTGCTCCCTCTATTACAATAGACCCTGCTCCATCTGGAGGTATAAATGCTACAGCCTCTGCTGCATTTTCAGGATTTTCTGTTCAATCAGTTACATTAACAAACCCAGGCTTTGGCTATACAGGGGCTCCAACTGTTACCTTTTCAGACCCATCATTATCAACAGGAACAAAAGCCACAGGTTCTGCAATTTTTGATCCAGCAACAGGTTCAGTAATTGGTATTTCTATTTCTAACCCCGGTTCAGGTTATTTCTCAGCTCCTTCAGTTACTTTAAGTTCAGGTTCTGGTGCAAGCGGTCAAGCTGTTTTCTCTGGTAGGTCAATAACTGGATTTACCATTACCAATGCTGGAGCTAATTATACCACAGCCCCTAAAGTAAAAATAACAGGAGGTGGTGGAACTGGTGCTGCAGCTACGGCTATAGTTAACAATGGCAGATTAATTGGCTTAACAATAACCAATCCTGGGCAAGGTTATACATCTGCACCTACTATTGAACTCATTGCTGGAGGTGGGGCTCAAGCTTCTATCGTTATTTCTAATGGACAGGTTTCAGCAATAAATATTGTAAATGGAGGTAGCCAATATACTGGAGCACCTACTGTAGTTATTAACCCTATACCTTTAAATGGGCCTGGTGGAGGAGCAACAGCAACTGTTAATATTGATGCAAATGGTTCTTTAACAAGCGTCACCATTACCAACCCAGGAAGCGGTTATATTGGTGGAAATATTCCATCTATTGCCGAACCTTTTAGTTTAAACCCAAGTGCTGTTGATAATAAAATAAATGTAAAACCTGGGCTAAATTATATTAGAGACATTTACTATGGCACTGGTAAAAAACTACCTCAGTAGGCTAATTATTTACATCTAGCTATGAAACTAAATATAATTAAAACATTAATAATTTCTTATTGTTTGAGTGCTTTATCTTGTACAAAGGAAACTAAAGAGACGATTGTTTTTCAAAATAATAATATTACCAATCAAAAAAATCCTGATGAATTAACAGAGGAGCAGGATTCATTTATTTCTTCATTGCCTAATATTAATATTTTGGACGAAAACATTTTGATTCCTAATGGGGGGGGCAAAACTTTAAAAGATTTTGAAAGTGAGCTGCAATCGGGAATTTGGGACAATTGGATAAATAAAAATTGGTTGGGCAAAAAAGGAGGAATGCCCCAAACTCCTGAAAATTTTAAATACTTTTTTTGGGGAATGATGACCAAATCAGCTTTAAAGTTTACTAGTGATAACTATTTTACTTTCGCTTTTGAGGATGGAAAAAAACCTGAACAAAAAAGGTTGGCATATAGATATGGAGGTAATAAAGACTATTGGGGAAGAATAATTCCAGAAAAAAGCAGAGGTGTATATTCAAGCTTTAGCCCTATTTATGGGATTGATTGCTCTGGGTTAGTATATCATATTTTAAAAGAATCAGGAACTATTGGATATCCAATTATGACAGCGTCAGATCAAATATCAAAGCCTAAACTTCTTGAAAAAGCAATTGTTACTGGATTCCCATTTATGAAGGATAACATCACAGTCACACAAAATAATAATCCAACAGAAAATGACATTGATTATGGTGATATTGTTTATTTCAAAGATAATCATATTGGCTTAGCAATAAAGGACTATCAAAATAACAAAATAATTGCGCAATCAAATGGATTACCTGCTAGAACTCAAAAAATTTACGATGATAATTTAAAAAAAGGTCCACATTGGAAGAATTTAACTAACATGCTTAAATGGGGATTTTCAGGAATTGAATCTATTAGAATAAATATAAAATTACCATGTAATGCCAAAACCATTTCTGGCGGGAACGGGGTTACTGAGAACATCCATGCACTGGGACCAAATAACGGAAAAGTATTTATTGATTATGACATGTTCCCAATTCCTGATAAAATCGATGTTTATTATAGAGACGTCTTAGTTAAGTCATCTGGTGTTAAAAGCAACAAGGGGCAAATAGAATTCGATTACAAAGTAATTGGAAACACTGATTTTATTAAAGTTGTAGTAACTGGAACCGATCCAAATACAGCTTGGGAATACACAGTTAATTGCCCACAATAATAAATAGTCTTGAACACGATTAAATGAATTACAAGAAAGATAGGATTATATAATCTTGGAAATCTTGCAGTCTAGTAATCTTGTTCAAGACAAAATAAACCAAAAGGAGTAATGCCGAAAATCCTGTAAAGAGTAGGCAAAAAACAAAAATTATGAAAAAAACCTATTTACATTTTAATTTTTTCTTTCTTGTAGTTACCCTTGCTTTGATGACTACTTCATGTGGATCTGACGGGAAAGATGGTAAGTATTATTTATCTATTGATGATGTTACCTGTGTTTCGCGCTATTGGGACGATAATAGCTGTATTCCATTTAGCTTAAGTTATTATTATTACTACGGCCCATGTTCTAACAATAAGACATTTAACTACGAATTTGATTTATGTACTGGTGGAGGTTGGAAAGGAACCTACTATGTTAGCGTTAACGAGGGCAAAGAAGGGGGCTTTATAAGCGATGGGGATGATGGAAGCGATAGATATTATACGCTCTCTTTATTTACTAGTGGCAAAACTATAACCTATTTTAAAAATGGCAATGGAAGAAATGATGCTTCTTTAGAAGATAAGAATAGACCTATTTTTAGCGTGTTTTCCAACACAACAAACAAGGTAGATACTACCATACATTTTAAAGATGGTAGTATTAAAATTACTGGAACTTTTACTCCAAATGGTTCGGTAGTTACTCATGCTCCTAAATATCAAGTTCAATAATCATATTTAGTTGCTTCAAGATGATTTGTTGATTTTATCTTTAAGCCTAAAATTAAATTCAGTTCTGAACACGATTCAAAAGATTATAAGATAGACACGATTTTTAAATCTTGGTAATCCTGTAATCCCGTATTCTTGTTCAAGAAAAAATAGCCTGAACAAGATTCAAATGATTGCTAGATAGACAAGATTTTTAAATCATGGTAATCCTGTAAACTAGTAATCTTGTTCTGACCGAAAAGGAGTAATGCCGAAAATCCTTTAAAGAGTAGGTGAAAATAGTCTGAATCAGAATTAAGAGAATGAAAGAATTTGCAAAATTTCAATTTTGGAAATTCTAATATTAAGTAAATTCTGTTTCTGACCAAAAAGGAGTAATGCCAAAAATCCTGTAAAGAGTAGGTGAAAATATTCTGAACTATGATTTGAATGATTAACTTGATTCTTGGAATTATTTATTCAAGAAAATCAAAAAAATCATAGTTCAAACAATGTGCGGAATTATTTGCGTAAATCAGCGGGAAACTCTTGTTTGTATAAGATTGATTTCCCGCTTGGCGGGACAGGCTGTGCCTCGCAATGAAGAAATGCGTGCGGAAACTTCTGCGTCTATCTGCTTCCGACACATCGGAATGCGTTAAAAAGAGTTGTTGGTCAGGAGACACAACATCGGGCAGCTTCTGTGGTGTTGTAACTTCTG
>JBGSBN010000112.1:0-10780 GCA_041730515.1 Methylacidiphilales bacterium
TTTTATTTTAGATAAATATTCTAAACAATCTAAATCTGTTTTGAATTTATCAAAATACTCTATTATGCCTTGACCTGTATGCTTATCCATCTATATTTATTTGCTTTTGCAATTTAAGTATTTAAATGAGTATCTCTATTATATTTTACTCGCTCATAATACCTAAGTTTATTGTACAAACTTTTCTTGGTATTATTAGAGAGTTTAATAACAGCAGGCGTTAAAGGCATCCAAATGGAAGGATTTAAAGTAACAGCAAATGGAACCGATAATCCAAAAAATACATACGAGTTAATTTTTCTAGTATGGCTTTTCTTAATTAACTCCAATCCATCTTTATCGTTTTGATACAATGCTTTTACTGGTTTGTACTTTAATGTCTTGAACTCTTTTAATGAAATAGTATCCAACACTTGGGCTTGAACAACTAATGCATTAACCGTTAAAAATAAAAGAATAATTATTTTTTTCATGGAGGTAAAAGTAATTCAAATGTAAAAAACAGGCTTACCCCAAAGCCTTAATTTCACTCACTAATTGAGTCAAAGCTTTTTTGGCATCGCCAAATAACATGCTGGTTTTTGGTTTGTAAAACAATTCGTTTTCTATACCTGCATAACCTGCTTTCATGCTTCGTTTGTTTACTATTACGTTGGCAGCATTTTCTACATCTAATATTGGCATTCCGTAAATTGGTGAATTAGGGTCGGTTTTAGCCGCAGGGTTTACCACATCGTTTGCACCAACTACCAATACCACATCGGTAGTAGCAAACTCAGGGTTTACTTCTTCCATTTCAATTAATTTATCGTAGCTTACATTACTTTCAGCAAGTAAAACATTCATGTGGCCTGGCATACGTCCTGCTACCGGATGAATGGCATATTTTACATCAATGCCTTCTGCCTCCAATAGTAATTCTAAATCGTGAACAATATGTTGTGCTTGCGCAACAGCTAATCCGTATCCAGGAACAATGATTACTTTCTTTGCATATTTCATCAAAATTGCTGCATCACTTGCAGAAACTTCTTTAACAGAACCTTCAAAGTTAGAAGGAACAGCGCCTTCTGCATTGGCATTGCCACCAAAGTTTCCGATCAATACATTTAACAAAGAGCGGTTCATGGCTTTACACATTACAATGGTTAATAATGTTCCGGCCGAACCAACTAAAATTCCACCAACTAACATTACTTTATTGTCGTATAAAAAACCGCCACAAGCCGCAGCCACACCAGTAAATGAGTTCAATAATGAAATTACCACTGGCATATCCGCACCACCAATTGGCAACACAAATAATATTCCGTATAATAATGATAAAGCAAAAACTGCATAGAATAATTCGATGGTATAAGCACCGTTACCCATTATCATAATGGTAGTTAAAACCAATATTACTAACAACAAACCAATATTGATAACTTGTTGCATTCCCAATGATTTGTCTTTAACGTTTCCACTTAATTTACCCCAAGCAATGATACTTCCAGCAAATGAAACTGAACCAATGATTAAGCCTAATACAATGATTAATAAATGAGCTGGTTCCACCGATGACAAATCGGTTTCGCTTAAATGTTTAAATTCAATCACAGAAATTAGCATGGCACAAGCGCCACCCATTCCGTTGAATAAACTCACAATTTCGGGCATGGCAGTCATTTGTACTTTTTTAGCCACTATCCATCCCACTACTGTTCCAACAGCCAAAGCTGCAAAAATAAACCCAAGGTTATGCAAATGCGCCCCTGTTTCGGTGGTGTATAAAAATATAGTTCCAAAAATGGCTATTACCATACCAAAGGCAGCCATTAAATTACCCTTGCGCGCAGTGGCAGGGTTGCCTAAAAATTTTAAACCTGCAATAAAAGTTACTGAGGCTATAAGGTAGATTATTTGTAGTATGTTATTTTCCATAAATTCGAAATTTAAAATTCGAAATTCGAAAGATATTTAGAAAATTCTAAGCTCGAAATTCGAAAATTTATTTTGTGTTTTTTACTATTTATTTTTTGTTAAATTTTTTAAAATAGACCCAAAAATCAACATCAATTCATGAGATTCCTGAATTAACTTTATTCTTTCTGATTCTAATATTTCATTATTTTCGGTATCAACTAATCGTAACCAAAACTTACTTTCTTTAGCTTCTTTTCTGCAAATTCTAACTTTCATTAGTTTGTCTTTTTCACCAAGGCTATCATTGGCTTCAATATAGTTTGCACCCACAGAACCAGATGAGCGAACTAGTTGCTTTCCATCTTCTATGTTATTTATGTTTCTTGGAAGTTTTTTAATAAAAAACCTAACTTTAAGAGCAAACTGAAAAGTTCGTTCTTCTAAATCATATATTTTATTTACTTCTTCTTCCAATTCTAGATTATTTATAGATTCTTCGAATTTCGAATTTATTTTTTTCGAATTTAAAGCCTTACTTTTTCTTTTTAAACATTTCCAGCATTCTATCAGTTACTACAAATCCACCAACTACATTAAGTGTTCCAAGCACTACAGCTAAAAAACCTAAGATGAGTGAAAGTGTATGTTCTGCTTGTCCCATTACGATGATGGATCCTATAATTACTACACCATGAATCGCGTTAGCGCCACTCATTAATGGAGTATGTAAAACAGATGGCACGTGGCCAATTAATTCAATACCTACAAATATCATAAGGATAATGAGGTAGCACATTTCTATGTGTTGTGTGATGAAAGTTAACATATTGTTGGATGGTTATATTGTTAGATGGTTATATTGTTGGATGGTTGGACTGCTTGATTGTTTTGTCAAATTAAAATAACAATTCAGCAATCAAACAATTCAACCGTTTATTTATTCTTTTAAATTATCGTTTGTATATTTTATTAAATAGTTAATTGATTTTGGCAAATTTTGTACTGTTTCAATGAATGATTGTAATTGACTTTCATTTAATAATTTCCTATGTTTACATTTTAGCAACCAATCATAACACTCCAAAGCAGAACCTTTGGCGTATTGATAAAATTTAATTTTATCCTTTTTATGATACCTACCAAAACCTTCGGCAATATTAGCTGAAATTGAATCGGCTGCCCTTACTAATTGTAAACCAACTGAGTTTTTTTCAAAATAATCAAATTTAATAACTTCATCCCATAGCAAATTACTAAATGTTAAAGCTTTGTTGTGAGCTTCAATTTTATCAATTGATAAGTATGTTTTGTTAAAGTTATTTTCTTCCATTTTATTTAGTCAACAATTTAGCAATTCAACAATCAAACAATCTAACAATTCAACAATTACTTCAAAATCTTCCCTTCGTGGGTTATAAATGTTCCTTTAGTAATTTCTTCATCCATTTCTAGTTTAAAGCCATCTTTGGTAGCTAGGTGAGTAAGCAAATTTTGAATGTTTTTGGCATACAATTCACTTGCGTTTTGAGGCAATGTACTTGGTAAATTGCTTTGACCAACTAAGGTAACACCATGTTTGGTAACTGTTTTATTAAGCTCGCTTAACTCGCAATTTCCACCTTGTTCTACCGCCATATCAACTATTACAGCTCCCAATTTCATTTGTTTTACTTGTTCTTCAGTAATTAAAACAGGCGCTTTTTTGCCCATTACCAAAGCAGTTGTAATAACCAAATCGGCCATGAACAAACTTTTGTTCACTGCTTCTTTTTGTTTTTGTAAATAATCGGCCGAAACTTCTTTGGCATATCCGCCTTCTACTTTTGCAGCTTCTGCATCTTTTACTTCAATAAATTTTCCGCCTAAACTTTCAATTTGTTCTTTAGTTTCTGGTCTTACATCGGTACATTCAACTACAGCACCCAAACGCTTAGCTGTTGCAATGGCTTGCAATCCTGCTACACCAGCGCCATATATTAACACCCTAGAAGGAGTAATTGTTCCAGCTGATGTCATTAGTAATGGGAATATTTTTCCTAATTGCGAAGCACCCAATATAACTGCCTTATAACCGCCTAAATTGGCCTGAGAACTTAATGCATCCATGTTTTGAGCGCGACTGATACGTGGAATGGCATCCATACTAATGGCAGTAATATTTTTAGCTGCTAATTTTTGAATCAATTCAGGATTATTGACTGCATATAAAAATGAAATGCAAGCTGAACCTGCTTGCATCATGCTAATTTCTTCATCGTTTGGCGCATTAACCTTAGCTAAAATATTAGCTTGAGATAAGGCATCTTGTTTTGAAACAATTTTACAACCTATATTCAGGTAGGCTTCATCGTTAAAATTAGAATTATATCCAGCATTATTTTCTACCAAACACTCATATCCTTGTTTTATTAATTGACCGCAAACATTGGGCGTAAGTGCCACCCTGTTTTCGCCTTCTCGGGTTTCTTTTAAAACTGCTATTTTCACTTGTAAGTTAAATTTATTTAAATGCAAAATATATTTTTTTTTCAAAACTGAAAGGCTTTTTATTTATTTAGTATTGTAAATCATTTTTAAAATTTTAAAAACGCCATGCTAAAAATAGCGTATACTGAAATATATCAGCATAGCCTGCCCGAAGACCATAGGTTTCCTATGCTTAAATACGAATTAATTCCAAAGCAATTATTGTACGAAGGAATTATTACTACCGAAAATTTATTTGAACCTAAATTATGCTCAGAGGAAAATATTTTACTGACCCACGATTTTGATTATTGGCAAAGAATGAAAAACTTGGACCTAACCGAAAGAGAAATGCGTAAAGTTGGTTTCCCACTTTCTGCCCAATTGATTGAAAGAGAAATTACCATTATGCAAGGAACCATTGATTGTGCTTTGTTTGCTTTGCAATATGGTTGCGCTATGAATGTGGCAGGAGGTACACATCATGCCTTTACTAATAAAGGCGAAGGTTTTTGTTTGCTTAACGATATGGCCATTGCTGCAAACTATTTACTCAAAAATAAATTGGCCGAACGCATCTTAATAGTGGATTTAGACGTGCATCAAGGAAATGGAACGGCTCAAATTTTTCAGAACAATCAACAAGTATTTACACTTAGCATGCACGGTAAAAATAATTATCCTTTCCATAAAGAAATTTCGGACTTGGATATTGAACTACTCGATGGCATTAATGATGCTGATTATTTGGAATTACTTTATCAAAATTTACCTAAAATTATAAAAAGTCACCAACCTGATTTTATTTTTTACTTATGTGGAGTAGATATTTTAGCCACCGACAAATTTGGTAAATTGAATGTGTCAACCGAAGGTTGCTTGCAGCGCGATACTTTTGTTTTTGAACAATGTAAAGAAAATAAAATACCGGTAACTTGTGCAATGGGAGGGGGCTATTCGCCAAAAATAGCCGATATAGTGAACGCCCATACTAACACTTTTAAAGCAGCAATTAATTTGTTTGATTAAGGTCAGTTTTTTGCCCTAAAAATGAAAAAAAGGGGCGTTTTTTTGCCTACTGCTATATTTTTAATAATTGCAATAAAAAAAAATGCAAAAAAAATAATTTTTATGTTTGAATTTAAGCAAACACATAATTTATTTGCTGTTGGAAAATGTGGTAAATACCACAAATTTTTTTAAATAAAATAAACAAATAATATATAAATTTTACTCATGAAACTAAATTCAGTAACTGCCAAATCGATTGCAATACCTTCGGCAAGAAGAGCCGACAGTTTAAGCTCTGCACCTCGCGCTGCAAAAAAATCAGATGATGATGATGATGACGACATCGATGAAGATGATGACTTGGAAATTGACGAAGACGTAAGCTTTGACGATGACGATGATTTAGAAGTTGATTTAAAAGAGCCTGCTACTTTTGAAGACTTTGATGACGAAGATGACGATGATGACGATTTTTAAAAAATAATTATTTAATTAACGCCTCCAAATAATTGGGGGCGTTTCTATTACATTACTTTTATTTAAACTTCTATCGTAAATATAAATGGAGTAAATAATAGTATCGGTATCAAAAAATGAAAGTCGTTGGCTTGGCGAAACAGGTATATCAAGTTCTAACTCACCTCTTATGGCTTTATGTCGGCCTTCAGGTGTTAAATTCTGAACCCTAAACGAATATAAAAATGTATCTACTTTTCCTGGTGGGATATATGGCATGAAAACACCATTCATTTTTTCTCTATAATTTACATAACAATTAAAGTAGTACTTGTTGAGCGAAGCTTCAGTAATGGTATCAAAAACTGGATTAAATGGCGGAAAGGTATCTACGCTTTCCAAACCTATATCTCCGTCCCCATCTTTAAAACTAAAAATAAGTTTCATAATAGAGTCTTTGCCGCTACTTTGCAAAAAATAAACCGATTTATATTCCAAACGAGGGATGTTAGAAAATATTTCATTTTCTTTGCAACTATTAAGTAGCAATAAAATTAACGCTACTGCGTAACTCAGTTTATTCTTAATGTTTAACATAACCGATTTTATTACATCCATTTTTGAATCAAATTTAAATAATTTTGATAAACTTGCCTTACAAGCTTTTGCTTATCAGTTCGAAAATAATATTGTTTACCAACAATATTGCAAACTTAACAAAATACACGACAAACAAAGCGTTACAGAAGTTGCACAAATCCCTTTTTTACCCATACAATTTTTTAAAAATAAAAAAATTGTTAGTAATAAAGATGCAGCCGAAATAGTTTTTACAAGCAGTAGCACCTCTGGAATAGGCCAAAGCAGCCATTATGTTACTAATTTAAGCCTTTATAATCAAGCTTTTATAAATGGCTTTGAAAAATTTTATGGCAACATAAAAGATTACTGTTTTTTAGCATTACTACCTTCTTATTTAGAGCGTAGCGGTTCTTCCTTAATATTGATGTGTAATGATTTAATACACGCAAGTAACCACCCTCAAAGTAATTTTTACCTTAATAACCACCAACAGCTTTTTGAAGTTTTAAATAACTTGAAACGAAAAAATCAAAAAACCATATTATTGGGTGCAACTTTTGGCTTACTCGATTTTGCCGAAAACTTTCAAATAAATTTTCCTGATTTAATAGTTATGGAAACAGGCGGAATGAAAGGGCGAAAAAAAGAAATAACACGCTTTGAAATACATAGTTTTTTAGAAGCAGCCTTTGGGGTGAGTAAAATTCATTCTGAATATGGTATGACAGAATTATTAAGCCAAGCATATAGTGATGGAAATGGGCTTTTTGAATGTCCAAATTGGATGCAGGTAAAAATTTCAGACAATACCGATCCTTTTTGCTTTGTAAATCAAAACAAAAGTGGTGTTTTAAATATAATTGATTTGGCAAATATTAATTCTTGTTGTTTTATCCAAACCCAAGATTTGGGCAGAATAACCCAAGAAAATAAATTTGAAGTGCTTGGTAGACTTGATTTTGGCGATGTAAGGGGATGCAGTTTGTTAACAGTTTAGTTTAAACGTTGTTTAATTTATTTCCCGCAGATTACACAGATATTCGCAGATTATTCAGCGGTTTTCTTCGCAATCTACGAGACTAGTTTAAAGCTGAACTTCAGTTGAAAAAAAATTGAAACAAAGTTTTTAAATAAAATAAGAATAATTTTTCACAAATTTATTTACCGTTGGTATATATCAAGGCAAATGTTATTTTCGCAACAATTAAAAAAATAAAAACATATAAATAAATGGCAGAAGTTATTCGCATGCCCAAAATGAGCGATACAATGACCGAAGGTGTTATTGTATCATGGCTTAAAAATGTGGGCGATGACATAAAATCAGGAGATATTTTGGCTGAGGTAGAAACCGATAAGGCTACCATTGAATTAGAAAATTTTGTTAAAGGTACTCTTCTTCATATTGGCATTCCAGCCGGTGGAAGCGTGCCTGTAGATGCTCTTATTGCAATAGTTGGTCAAAAAGGTGAAGATATTTCAGGCTTACTTGGTGGCGAAACTGCTGCTGCACCTGCAAAGGTAGAAGAGCCTAAAGTTGAAACTACTTCGCAAAGTACAAGTGCTGTTGCTAATACCACTAACCAATCAAATACTGAAGATGGAAGAGTAAAAGCATCGCCTTTAGCTAAAAAAATTGCAGAAGATAAAGGCATTTCACTGAATCAAATTGCAGGTAGTGGCGATGGTGGACGAATTGTAAAACGCGATGTAGAAACATTTACACCTGCAAAAACAGCTGCTTCAAGTAGTTCAGCTCCAGTTATTAATATACCTTCTGTAGTTGGAACCGAAAGTTTTGACGAAATTCCTGTTTCGCAAATGCGCAAAGTAATTGCACGCAGGTTAAGTGATAGTTTATTTACAGCACCACATTTTTTCTTAACCATGGAAATTGTGATGGATAAGGTAAATGAAGCACGCAAAACAATAAATGCTGATGGAAATGTAAAAATTTCGGTTAACGATTTTATTGTAAAAGCCGTTGCTGGTGCATTGCGTAAAAATCCACAAGTTAACTCTAGTTGGTTAGGCGATAAAATTAGATATAACCACCATATTCATGTTGGAATTGCTGTAGCTATTGAAGATGGATTGATAGTTCCAGTTGTAAAATTTGCCGATAACAAATCACTTTCACATATTAGTGCGGAAGTAAAACAATTAGCCGATAAAGCAAAAATTAAAAAATTACAACCTAATGAATTTGAAGGAAATACCTTTACTATTTCTAATTTAGGAATGTTTGGCATTGATCAGTTTACTGCTATTATTAATCCACCTGATGCTTGTATTTTAGCAGTTGGCGGAAGTAAAGAAACTGTAATTGTTGAAAATGGACAAATGAAAGTAGGTACTGTGATGAAAGTAACTTTAAGTTGCGATCATAGGGTAGTGGATGGAGCCGTTGGAGCTTCGTTCTTAAAAACTTTAAAAGAGTTACTAGAAAATCCTATTAAGTTATTAGTATAAAACAGAAAAAGCCTCAAATATTTATTTGAGGCTTTTTTTATGAAATTATATTAACCGATTTAATAAGCAATTCTTATTCTCTTAGCAATTATTTTATTGGAAACCTGAAAATAGATAATATATATTCCGTTTGCTAAGTAATTGGGCTTTAAAGTATATCTAAAATTTATATCGTTTTTTAAAGTATTAGTTCCCAAAAATTCTTTTCCAGCAGCATCTATAATTTTAATTGAAACATTGCCAGTTTCTAAACCACTGTATGATAAAAAAACAGATTTTTGATCTTCATTATTTATGATGGTAAGATCATCTCCTTCAATATTAATTGAATTGGATTTTTTTTCGCAACCTGAAGTAGTATCAATAATTTTAAGCTGATAGTTGCCTTTATTATAAGCCAAAAGTTCAGTTTTATTATTACCAAGTAAATTCCCATTATAAAACCAATTAAACTTATAGCTATTGTCTATAATATTGCTAGTAATTAAATTGTTATTTAATTGAATAATAGGTGTTTCAGGTTTAATTGAGTAACTTACTTTAATGGTATCAATGGCTTTACAAATTCCACTTCGTTTTAAAATATAGTTACCTGCTTTTTCAATAGTTTTTATGGAATCTTTGCTTCCATCATTCCATAAATAGGTATGATTTGGTAAGAGCCTATCAACATTTAATAAAGCATCCTTACAAAGCAAAGTATCCAAATTTCCACTTGTTGGTAGTTCTATTTCTTTAATGTTATCAATTAATACATGACTAAATTCGTATCCATTTGGCAGTGCAGCCAAATAAATTCGATTATAATCTACCGATTTGGGAGATAACACAAAATAATATGTTTTCCATTTATTAAAGTCAGTTGATGGCACTATTTTAAAAATACTGTCATCTTCAATGATTAATTGTTCAAACTCGCCAGGAAGAAGTTTAGGTTTAACTAAATTTGAATCTGTACCCCAAATTCCCAATATTGATGGGTTTGTGTAATCAATTGTAGAAAAGCCGCGAATAATAAAATTGGAAGAAAGTGCTATATCAATACTAAATAAATAACACTTTCCTTTCTTTAAAACTGTGTTCAAATTTTGATACATTGTTTCATAAGTTCTATCATCTCTTGAAACCATACTTACATAAGTTTTTCCTTCAGTTGAAGGGTTAGATACATTGAAAATTCCTGGCTGGGTATCTGGAGTACTTTTCTGTCCAAAAGAAAACCAAAAAGGTGGACACTTAGCCATTTCTGGTATTCCTTCAAAAGATGGATTCAATATTTTTTGAGCAATTGTAAAATTGAAAAATAAAATAAAAGATATTGAAGTTAAAACAATTTTCATGGTTTTCATTTTTCAATTATAATTAAATCTAAATAAATAAACAAACTTCATTTTTTCATGTGTAAAACCATATTTTAATGTCGTTTACTTTTTTCTTTTCAATTCAATAAAACGTATTACCTGAAATTAAACTCTTTCAAAAATCAATGCCACACCTTGGCCTACGCCAATGCACATAGTAGCTAAACCATATTGTACATTTTGTTTTTGCATTTGATGTATTAATGTAGTTGAAATCCTGGCACCACTTGCACCAAGCGGATGCCCAATTGCTATTGCTCCACCATTTACATTAATAATATTGGGGTCAATTGCTAAATCGCAGGCACAAGCCAAACCTTGAGCTGCGAAAGCTTCATTTAACTCCACTAAACCAATTTGATTCATGGTTAATCCTGCGCGTTTTAATGCTTTTTGAGTTGCGGGAATTGGCCCAACTCCCATTATAGAAGGATGCACACCAGCCATACCTCTGCAGGTTGTTGTTGTAGGAATTAAATCAATTGTTATATCAATGTAATTTGTACATACTCCTACAGATATCACTC
>JBGSBN010000113.1:0-10696 GCA_041730515.1 Methylacidiphilales bacterium
CCGTAAAGTTTCGGAGGCTTTGCTCCAAAAATATCCTGATTTGCAAAAAGAAATAAGCAGTTACGATATTGGCTGTATAGTGGCTGCGGCATGTTTAGCTCACGATATTGGAAATCCACCTTTTGGCCACAGTGGCGAAGATGCCATTAGAGAATATTTTTTAAACGGAAACGGAAAAGAATTAGAGCCAAGTATTAATAATGCCAAGCAATGGGCTGATTTAATCAATTTTGAAGGTAATGCCAATGGGTTTAAAATTGTATGTAATTACAGTGGAAACGATAAAGGTTTGCGCCTAACTTACCCCACTTTGGCAGCATTTAGCAAATATCCCAAAGAAAGTTTGCCCAAATATGCCGATAAAAAAGTTAGTGAAAAAAAGTTTGGCTTTTTTCAAAGTGAGGTTGCTTATTTTAACGATATAGCTCAAAAGTTAGGTTTGTTAAAAATAAGGGAAGATGAGCATCTAAATTGGTGTAGGTATCCATTGGCTTTTTTGGTGGAAGCGGCCGATGATATTTGCTACAGCATTATTGATTTTGAAGATGGGTTAAACCTAAAATGGATCGATTTTGATTACGCTAAAAAATTGCTAGTTCCTTTTGTTGAAAATTTTAAAGAAGATAAATTTAACGAAATGACTTTTGAAGGGCAAATTGGTTTTTTACGTGCTTCGGCCATAGATAATTTAACCAACGAGTTGGCTCAAATTTTTATGCAAAACGAAGAAGCCATTTTGAACGGAACGTTTAATAATTCGCTTATTAAATTGAGTAAAAAAATTGGTTTAATTGAGCAAATAAAAACCATAACCAAAGAAAAAGTATATAAAAACAGGGTAGTGCTTGAAATAGAAGCTGCCGGTTTTGAAGTAATTAGCGGATTATTGCACATTTGTATAAATGCTGTAAACCAACATTTTGAAGCACAACATAATGCTAATTTAAAGTTTTATAGAAGCGAAAAAGTAATAGAATTAATTCCGGAACAGTTTATAGGTAAAGGTAAAATTCCGCACAAAGATTTGTACACCAGGGTAATGAAAATTTGTGAGTTCATTTCAGGTATGACTGATAATGCAGCTATTAGTTTTTACCGAAAATTAAATGGTATTCAGTTGGGGTAGATTTGGTTGAAAAGTTGATTGGTTGATTATTTTACATACCGATGCCTTCACTCAAAGTGAAGGCATCGGTATTGAGGAATATAAATCCATGTTCATTTGAAATATTATAAACTCAAAGCAATTTATTTTTTGAACAATTAAATAATTGATTTACTCATGCTTGAAAAAATAATGCCAAACTAATAACAACTAATGCCATGAATTACCGTTGTGCTTTAGCCAACGGCAAAGAAGAAAAAGTTTGTTTTGAAACTTTAAGCAAAGAAGATGGAAATAAAATGCAAGCAGAAATAACCAAGAGCAGAAACGAATGGAACAGGTCTTTTTAATTGACAAGAACACATTTATGGAAGCTCAAATGCGAATTATTTTAGCAAAGTGAACATCTTAAAACTATCAATCTTTACACTATTTTACAATCATTATTTTTTTATAGAATTGTTGGCCGTTGTTATCAAAAATTACTTGATACAAACCATCGTTACGCTCTAAAAGTTTAACCTCCATCAATTCATTGCTTTTTTGATTTATTTCAAAAACAACTTCCTTGCCTAGCATGTCTAAAATGGTTTTTATTTTACAGTTAATATTGCTTTGGTTGTAAATATAAATTGTTCCATTTGAAGGATTAGGATAAAGCATTATATTAAATGCTTCAATGGTTTTAGTTCCGCTGGTTGTTTCTGTAGTAAAGCTCCAACTATTGTTTTGGCTAATGCCGGTAAAAGAATTTCCAGCTAAATCCTTAAAAGCGCCATTTTGAACCAATACATAAATATTAGCATTATTGGTAAATCCTCCATGCATAATATCAACTGTACTTCCATTTATACTAACCTGATTTGAACTAGCGCTTATGGAGTATTTTAAATTATTGTTTTCGTAAATTAAAATATTGCCATTGCCTTTATTGATCGGCTCATTAAAAGTTATTTTCAAATTATTAGTTTTAGAAGCATTTGTAGCACCATTAATAGGTAATAACGAATTAATGTTAGGCGCTGTAATATCTATGGTTCCGCTACCTAAATTGGTTTTATAATCTTGGCCATTATTATTATCCCAAGTGCCATTTCCATTGTTAAAAGCAGCTGTAAAATTAGTGGCGGCATTACTTGGAACACTTACTGTGGTAACCCAATTATTTCCTACTTTGGTCATGTTAGCATCTAAAATGGGCTTTGTCCAGTTATCGAAACTATAATGCATAATTAATTGGCTTTGGTTGGCTAATGAGCCTGAATAAGTTACTTGTAATTGACTGCCAGGAGCAGGATTTACAGGATTATAGTTTACACCACCTGTTGGAATACCTCCGCCACCTGGGCTGCTGCTTTGAAAAAATCCTTCGCCTAAAGCTCCAATTATACCTGGTCCATTAAGCACATAAATTCCAGCACTGCTAGCTGCTGCGGTAAATGAAATGGTTCCGTTCGAAACGGTAATACTATTACCAGTTACTGCATCTCGATACACACCATTGGTTAGTCCACCAAAATTAAAGGTAACAGCACCATCTTTAGCTAGGCCAACTGCTACTTCGCTATTATTAAATTTCCGAACAAAGCCTACACTATTGCCATCGTTGGTTCCATCCCAGCGCCAACTGCCTTTTTGTAATGCAGGAATTGCTTTTCTTATGGCATTAAGTTTTCTAATATGCTTATAAATAAGATGGTTAGGTGCGTTTAATAAATCGTTGCCATAGTAGGCTCTTCCCGTTAAATCAATAGAATAGTTAATATCGTTACCGCTATGAATATCAGTATAAGCACCTTTCATAAATTGTGTTTCTGTTCCATAATAAACACATGGTAAGCCGCGCCAGGTAAACATAAAGTTTAATGCTGCTGCAAGGTTTTCTGCGCTTCCATCATAACGTTTGTTCCAATCATTATTGGGGCCAAAATCGTGGTTATCTAAAAATAAAACATTAGTACTCGGGTCTGCATATAAATCATCATACCTAGCTGCTGCTTTTACTCCTGAATAACCCTCACCTTTTCCAAATAAATGAAAAGTACCCATGGCAAAAAAATCTAAAACGGCTAAACCGCTATTTGCTGAGTTTTTGGTTGCTCCACGCCAAGTGTACCAATGCGGGTTTATTTCTTCTATTTGATGCAGTTCATGGCGTTTTTGTGCTACTTCACCAAAAAACATGAGGTTAGGATTTGTTTGTTTAAACCTATCTACAAAATACAATACATCTCGCTTTGGCATGTGTTTAACCGCATCCAAGCGCATGCCATCTATTCCCATGTCAATAAAAGTTTTGTAGGCATTAAATAAATAATTTCTTACGCTATCGCCACCTGTAAAAAAATCAGGAGTGTCGCCCGCTAAAGCTCTCCAATACAAATTGGTGGTATCGTCATAGCCTTGTGCAAAACCATTTCCTGATTTATTAAACCAAGCTGCATCACTAGTGTTTACATAACTTTCCATTCCAGGCCAGTTGTAAGCCGAAAGGTTTTGATTATAAGGTGCAGGCATTTTAGCAATATTTGCTCTACTCCAAATTTTTCCATCGTCAGGGTTGGCGGTAAGTCCATCGTACTGCCAGTTTGGATTATCAGTTAAAGTACCTCCATTTGAGTTTTTACCCCAAGGTTGTGTTGGGTCGGTATTGTATTTTATTTCAGAACGGCCTTTTACTCCAAATCTGCCAGCATGATTTAAAACCACATCTAAAAATATTTTTATTCCTTTGGCATGAGCTGAATCTATTAAGTTTTTAAAAGTATAGCCTGGCGATTCCAATCTTGGATCAACCTTGGTAAAGTCCCATGCATGGTAACCATGGTAATCAAGTGGGCTTCTGTTTTGTACTATTGGAGTTATCCAAATGGCCGTAAAGCCTAAATCTTTAATATAATCAAGCTTTTGAACCAATCCTTTAAAATCGCCTTTCCAAGTTAGATCATTGCTGCCAGTATAATTACCATTATTGGGATTTCCTGGAAAATAAGAGCACCATTCATTTGGTCTATTATTGCTTGGGTCGCCATCAAAAAAACGGCTAGTCATTAAAAAGTAAATGCTTTCTTCCCTTATATCTGATTGTGCAATCAAATGTGTAGAATTAATAACAACTATTATGCTGAAAAAAAGGTATTTAACTAGATTCATTTTTAGGGCTTTTACATTACAAATAAAACAAAAATCAAAAAAACAGCATAAAAAAATAATTTCTAAACAAAAAATAAACCTTACATTTGTAGTCGAAAATCAATATAATATGAATTACACATTATTATTTATAGGAAACTTAGGTGGTGGCGAATGGATATTAATTTTATTGGCTATTCTTTTATTGTTTGGCGGAAAAAAAATTCCTGAATTAATGCGCGGTATCGGTACTGGTATGCGTGAATTTAACGATGCTAAAAAAAGCGTAAAAGACCAAATAGAAGATGGTATGAAATCTAAAGATAAAGAGAAAAAAGATTCGGAATAATCTAGCACTTTTTATATTAAAAAACATTTCAATTTAAAATTCCTCTTCGTTTAGAGGAATTTTTTTGTTTAATTATACTGCTAATCACAGCACCAAAAACCAATTAAATCTGTTGGAAAATTATATTTCTTACTCGCAAATTAGCGAAGCTTTAAATAGCAAAAAAACCACTGTTACTGCTTTAGTTGACCAATATTTACTAAACATTGAAAGTAAAAAACATTTGAATGCTTTTTTAGAAGTTTGGGCTGATGAAGCCAAAGCTGCTGCGCAACAAATTGATAAAAAAATAGCAGAAGGTACCGCTGGCAAACTTGCTGGAATGGTAATTGGTATTAAAGATAATATTTGCTACAAGAACCATAAAGTTTCGGCTTCGTCAAAAATAATTGAAAATTTTACTTCGCTTTATTCGGCTACTGCTTTGGAGCGATTATTGGCCGAAGATGCAATAATTATTGGTAGGCTTAATTGCGATGAGTTTGCCATGGGTGCTTCAAACGAAAATTCTGCTTATGGCACTGTTTTAAACGATTTTGATAATGCAAAAGTTTCGGGTGGAAGTTCTGGAGGAACAGCAGTTTCTGTTCAAGCGCAACTATGCCATGCAGCTTTAGGTAGCGATACTGGTGGTTCTATTCGTCAGCCTGCCGCCTTTACTGGCACTTTTGGTTATAAACCAACATATGGAACCATTTCTCGTTGGGGTTTAATTGCTTATGCAAGTAGTTTTGATATTATTGGCCCTGTTACCAAATCGGTAGAAGATGCCCAATTATTGCTTTCAATTATGGCCGGTGCCGATGAGTATGACGCTACCGCAATTCAAGAACCAACCAATAATTTTGAATTTGAATTTGATTTAGGAACTAAAAAACAAAAAATAGCTTACATACAAGAAGCGTTAGATTTAAATGGAATTCAGCCTGAAGTAAAGGAAGCTACTCTTAAGCTAATTGAACAACTAAAAGCCGAAGGACATACTGTTGAGGCCATTAACTTGCCTGAATTAAGTTATGTAATTCCTGTTTATTATACCCTAACCACTGCCGAAGCTAGTAGTAATTTATCGCGTTATGCTGGTATGCACTACGGTTTAAGAAGTAAAAATGCCATCGATTTAGAAACAACCATTCGTAAATCGAGAACGGAAGGATTTGGCGCAGAAGTAAAACGTAGAATTATGCTTGGCACATTTGTATTAAGTTCAGGCTATTACGATGCGTATTATACCAAAGCACAAAAGGTTAGAAGAATAATTGCCAATAAAACCGCTGAAATATTTAAAAACTACGATTTTATTCTTTCGCCTACTGCCCCAACCACCGCATTTAAAATTGGAGAAAAAAGTAACGATCCAATTCAAATGTATTTGGCCGATATTTTTACGGTACATGCAAACATTGTAGGTATTCCAGCTATTTCGTTCCCGTATGGAAACGATAACCAAAACATGCCAATTGGGATGCAATTAATGGCAAATCATCAGGAAGATGCTAAACTTTTGGCAATGGTCAAAAATATAAGACCAAACCTACTTTAAGGTGTTTACATCTTAATTACTTATTATTATTATTATTAAATTTTAGGCTAATCTTGCATTCAATTATTTAGTTTATTAATACACTTTTGGTGAATTAATAGTTATATAAGCCAAGCAAACAATTGGTTAATTTTAAAACATTAAACTTTTGTTTGTTCAGGGCAATTTATTGGCACTTTATTATTTTATTTCAAATGAATTTAACTTATCAAAATATAAACCTTTTTAAGCAGTGTAAAATGTTAACCTTACTGCTTATGTTAATACTGCCTATTGTTAGCATGGCGCAAGATCAAGTTTATATTCAACGATTGGCTGCTTTGCGTTCTCAAACCGAACTCATTTATAACCCAGAGGTAAAAAAACACATTGATGCTTATATTCAAAATCCAGCTAAAGTGCGCGATTTGATAAGTTTGAGTAAATATTATTTCCCCATTTTAGAAAAACAATTAAAGGCAAAAGGCTTACCTACCGACCTTAAATATTTGGCTGTTTCATCTTCTGAATTGAATCCAACTTTTGTAAATGCAAATGGTGCTAGTGGTATTTGGACCATGAGTTATACGGTATCTAAAATGTATAAACTAAAAGTAAATACATACGTAGATGAACGCAGAGATATTAATAAATCATCGGCAGTTTTTGCGCAGCACTTTAAAGATTTATTTAGTATTTATAAACAATGGCCTTTGGTAATTGGTGCCTACGGTTGCTCCCCTATATCTATGAATAAATGTATAAGAATGGCTGGCAATAGTTTATATTATTGGGATATTTTTCCGTTTTTACCAACTAATTGCCGCGAATTATATCCTCAGTTTGTAGCAGCTACTTATATTTTAAATTATTATAAAGAGCATGGTGTTAAATCTGCCTCAGCCGATTTAGTTTACGATAGCGATAGTGTTTTGGTTAACAAATGGCTTTCGTTAAGTCAAATATCCAATACCTTAGGCGTTGATTTAGATGAACTTAGAAGGCTAAACCCAATATTTAAAAAAGACATTATTCCTATGAGTTCCGATGGGTATTATATTAAAATACCTAAAGCTAAAGCAAAACTATTTTATTTATTAAGCGATAGCGTTTACAAGCCAATCAGTACCGATGTAACTCCTATAGTTATTCAAAAAGAAGAACCTATAGATGTGCAAGATAATACAGGTGTGGTGGCTACAAATGTGCCAGAGAATATTACCCCGCCAAAGAAAAAAGGAAAAGTACAAGAGGAGGATGAGCCCAAAAAGCAAAAAACAGTAAAAGTTTTTTACGTAGTAAAACGTGGCGATGTTCTAGGCGATGTGGCCGATTGGTTTGATTGTACCACCAGTGATGTAAAAAAGTGGAACAAACTTAAATCAAATCAAATTCAAAAAGGAAAAAAATTAACTTTATTTGTAAATGCTAGTAAATCAGGTTATTACAAAAGGATTAATAAAATGCCAACTAAGCAAAAAAAGAAGTTGAAACGCAAAGATTAATAGCCTTTGTTACTTAATTATTATATATTCGAGCATGAAAATATTAATTAAAAAACACCTTGTTAAGAATTAATTTTAACAATACTTTTGCACCGCAAAAAATAAAAACAAAATGAGCAATATTACATTTACAATGATTAAGCCTGATGCGGTAGCGAATGGTTATATCGGAAAAATTTTAGACCAAATTACTTCAACTGGTTACAGAATTGTAGCTATGAAATACATTCACCTAACTGAAAAAACCGCAGGCGATTTTTATGCTGTTCACAGCGAGCGTCCGTTCTACAAAGATTTAGTTAGTTTTATGATTAGTGGCCCAATTGTGGCAGCTGTGTTAGAAAAAGAAAATGCAGTAGCTGATTTCAGAACTTTAATTGGAGCAACTGACCCAAGTAAAGCTGAGCCAGGAACCATTAGAAATTTATATGCAAAATCAATTGATGCTAACGCTGTTCACGGAAGTGATAGCGATGAAAATGCGGCTATTGAAGCATCATTTTTCTTTTCTAATTTAGAAAGATTTTAATTAGAATAAACTATTTTGAAAAGCCCGTTTAGCCTTTAGTTAAACGGGCTTTTTTTTGAATGTTTTCAATAATTCTAGGATTCACAAATACCAAGCAATCTGATCATTTTCTGAAACGTTTTTTCTGTCAAAGCCAAAATTTTTAAAATAAAAAAAGCCATTCTTTTCAGAATAGCTTTTATTTCGAAATATTAAAACTCGAATTACACTGCCATTGGCTTTTCAGCCCAAAGGTGTAATAATGTACTTAATTTATGTTTTAGTTCTGTTCTAGGAACAATAATATCAACGAATCCATGCTCTAGTAAAAACTCCGAACTTTGAAATCCTTTTGGTAAATCTCTGCCAATGGTTTCGCGTATAACGCGCGGCCCAGCAAAACCAATTAATGCCTCTGGTTCAGCAATGTTTATATCGCCAAGCATAGCAAATGAGGCTGTAACACCTCCAGTAGTTGGATCAGTTAGCAAACTTATGTACGGAATTCCTGCTTGGCCTAATAATGCTAATTTAGCCGATGTTTTAGCCATTTGCATTAAACTGAATGCAGCTTCCATCATACGTGCTCCTCCCGATTTTGAAATAATCATTACAGGAATACGGTTTTCTCTTCCATAATCAATTGCACGAGCAATTTTTTCGCCTACTACACTTCCCATACTTCCACCAATAAACCCAAAATCCATACAAGCTATTACCAAAGGTAAACCATTAACGGTCCCTGTTCCAACTCGTAAAGCATCATCCATTCCTGTTTTTTTAATGGTTTCTGCCAAGCGGTCTTTGTATGCTTTGGTATCCGTAAATGTTAAGGGGTCGGTAGGTTTAATATTTTGGTAAAGTTCCTTGCAAGTACCTTCGTCAAAAATAATTTCAAAATACTCTCTTGAGCCAACTTTATCGTGATAATTGCAATGCATACAAACGTATTTATTTGTAGCATGATCAGAACTTAAAGTTGCTTTTTTGCATCTTGAACATTTATGCCACAATCCATCAGGCACCGATTTTTTATCGGAGGTAGATGTGGTAATTCCTTCTTTTACTCTTTTAAACCAACTCATTTTTTTGCTGCTATACGCTAGCTTCTAGCAACTGGCTTTTACTCTATTTGTAAAAGTGCCAGTGGCTAAAGACTAGAAGCATATTTATGCTATTGTTATACTGTTATCCAAATAAATGTCTTGAATGGCGTTTAGTAACGAAACTCCTTCATTCATTGGTTTTTGAAATGCTTTACGGCCTAAAATTAAACCTTGACCACCAGCGCGTTTATTGATTACACCAGTTACTACTGCTTCTGCTAAATCTGTAGCTCCTTTACTTTCGCCTCCCGAGTTAATTAAACCTTGGCGACCCATGTAACAATTTGCTACTTGGTAACGAGTTAAATCAATTGGATGATCAGTACTTAATTCACTATAAACTTTTGGATGTGTTTTACCATGTTTAGTAGCATTATAACCACCATTATTTGTTGGTAATTTTTGTTTAATAATATCAGCTTGGATAGTTACACCTAAATGGTTTGCTTGACCTGTCAAATCAGCAGCAGTGTGGTAATCAACACCATCTACTTTAAATGCATTATTACGTAAATAGCACCATAAAATAGTAGCCATACCTAACTCATGAGCGCGTTCAAAAGCTGCAGCCACTTCTTGAATTTGGCGACCAGATTCATCTGAACCAAAATAAATAGTAGCACCAACTGCTACTGCACCTAAATTATAAGCCTCATCAACAGAACCAAACATAATTTGGTCAAATTTATTAGGATAGCTTAAAAACTCATTGTGATTAATTTTAACAATAAACGGAATTTTATGAGCGTATTTTCTTGACATTGAAGCCAAAACGCCATACGTTGAAGCTACTGCATTACAACCACCTTCAATTGCCAATTTAACAATATTTTCAGGATCAAAAAACGCAGGATTTGGAGCAAAACTTGCACCAGCCGAGTGTTCAATACCTTGATCAACAGGTAAAATAGACATATAACCTGTATTTGCTAAACGACCTGTTCCGTACAACTGAGCAAGACTACGTAATACTTGTGGATTTCTGTTTGTTTGTGCAAAAATACGATCAACAAAATCGCTACCAGGTAAATGGATATTTGATTTGCTAATGGTTTTACTTTCGTGATTCAAGTAATAATCGGCTTTATCGCCTAATAGTTCAACAATTTTTGACATAAATTTATAAATTTATTGTGAGTGTTTTGCTGCGCAATTTATGTTTTTTTATCAATTTATCATTTTTTTGATAAGATTTAGTTGTTACGCCTTGCTGTAAGGTTTTATATTAATTGCCCAATATGAAAATAGTTGGTTTTTTATGTAAATCAGGTTTTAATTTCGCCCACTCTTTAATTGGTTTTGTTTGTATCAATTCATCAGTTGCCGAAATATTGCAAGCAATACATAGCAAAACATTACTATTACAATTTTTTACCAAATCATCAAAAAGATGGTTGTTACGATAAGGAGTTTCCATAAAAATTTGGGCTTGCTGTTTTGTGACCAATTCTCGTTCTAATTCCTTAATT
>JBGSBN010000114.1:0-10733 GCA_041730515.1 Methylacidiphilales bacterium
TATTATTGAAAAGCAATATTAATGCGGAAGGTATTATAAAGGATAATGATAGAATAACCACTGTAAAAACAAGGGTTATAAGTCAAAATCACCAAATGCTTAGGATTGATAATGAAAATGCGGAGGTTTTAAATACCGAACAAACAAAATTATTGATAGCCAAAATAGAAACGCTTTTGCCAACCGCCAAAATTGTAATTTTTGAAGATTACGATAAAGGAGTAATCACCGAAACTTTAATTGAAAGCATTACTAGAAAAGCAAATGAATTAGGAATTCCTACGGTTGTTGATCCCAAAAAACGCAACTTCAATTATTATAAAAACGTTACTTTATTTAAGCCTAATTTAAAAGAATTACGTGAAGGAATCAATGCCCGATTTTCTTTAAAAAACAAACCTGAGTTTGAAAATGTGTGCCAAAAATTAATGGCTAACATGAATATTAAATATCTTTTTGTAACCTTAAGCGAAAATGGTGTAATGATTACAAATGGAAAAGAGTTTAATTATATACCTGCCCATTTACGAAAAATAGCCGATGTAAGTGGTGCTGGTGATACTGTTATCAGTGTGGCTTCCCTTTGTTTAGCATTAAATTTACCTATACATCAGGTGGCCGCCATTTCTAATTTGGCTGGAGGTTTGGTTTGCGAAGAAGTGGGAGTAATTCCAATTGATAAAAATAAATTGGCGGCTGAATTAAATGAGGTACTTTCCCAGTAATTTTAAATTATCCATAAAACCAATTGCTAATATTTTAGGTATCATTAGGTTATTTAATACCAAACAAATTGATGATCCAGTTAATATTACTTCGCTTGAATTATTGAAATTAACAACCAACGAATTGGACGAAATTATTCATGAAATAAACAAAAATTTAGAAAATGAAACGCTCACAAATCCTTAAAAAGGAATATTAGTTTTTTTCTTTTAAAAGTTTGTAAGTTTCTATTTGGCTTCGTATTTTTCCTACACAATCACTTGCTTGGTAATCGTTTTCGCCATGTTCATTTATTTTTCGAGCCTTGCAGTTATCTGCTAGCTGCAAATTAATGATGTCTTTTATCGATTTTTTTACCTCGGTATTATAAATTGGAAAACCACATTCAATACGATTGTTTAAGTTTCTACTCATCCAATCGGCACTGGCTAAATAAATTTGTTCATTGCCATTATTTCCAAATATATAAACACGCGAATGCTCTAAGAATTGATCAATAATGCTTATTACTTCAATGTTTTCACTCAGTCCATTTACGCGAGGTACAAGCGAACAAACGCCCCTAACTATTAACTGAATTTTTACTCCCGCTTTGCTAGCATCGTAAAGTTTTCTAATTACATCATTATCTACCAAACTATTCATTTTAGCAATAATATAAGCGGGCTTACCTGCTTTTTTATTGTTAGCTTCATTATCTATCATTTCCATGAACCTGCGTTTCATGTTATCAGGAGCTACCAATAAATGTTTGTAGATTCCTCGTTTCAAGTTTAAAAATAATTGGTCACTAATCATTTCTAACTCGATTGTTAAGCGTTCATCTTTGGTAAAAATAGCAAAATCACTATAAATTCTGCTAGTAACACCATTGTAATTTCCTGTAGATAAGTGAGCGTATTTTATGGTTTGATTATTTTCTTTTCTGTAGATTAGACAAAATTTGGTATGAACTTTTTGTCCAGGTTTTCCAAAATGAACATGCGCCCCAGCTTCCTGTAATTGATTAGTCCAATAAATATTTGATTCCTCATCAAACCTAGCTTGCAATTCCATTAAAACAATCACAATTTTGCCATTTTTGATGGCATTAATTAAAGCATTTACCACATTGCTATGTTTGGCTACTCGATAAAGTGTAATTTTTATGGTATTTACATTTGGATCAATGGCGGCTTCTCGTAAAAGTCTAATTAAATAATCGAATGATTGAAAAGGATGGTGCAACAATACATCATGATTTGCAATTACATCGAACAAGTTTTTTGCCTTATCCAACTCCTTTACACCCAATGTTGGAAAGCTTGGGTAATAATCTTGTGGTGAACCAACTTTTGGAAAATCCATAAAATCTTTGAAATTATGATATTTTCCACCAGCCACCATGTTTACATTTTTTAGTTCTAGTTTTTTAGCAAATAATTCAAGCATGGGTTTGGGCATACTTGCATCATACACAAACCTAGTTGGAATTCCGCGCGAGCGTTGTTTTAAACTTTTTTGAATTTTATCTAATAGGGTAACTGTATAATCTCTGTCATCTGCATCCAACACAAATTCAGCATCACGGGTTATTTTTATAATGTATGCCTCGTAAGTATCATAATCAAATTGTTGAAAAATTCGACTAAGGTTTAATTTAATAATATCTTCAAGGCAAATAATAAAGTTTCCATTCTCATTGGTAGGTAATTGGTAAAAACGGTTTAAAATACCTACGGGAACCTCTATAATGGCATGCTTTGGATTTAATAAATTTTTACTATCAATAAGCCTTACCGCCAAGTAAATTGACCTATCGCGTAAATGTGGTGTATGCCTTAAATCGTCAATTATTACAGGAAAAAGTAAATTGATAATATTTGATTTAAAGTATTCTTTTACCTGTTGTTTTTGGTCTTCGTTTATTTGCGTATCGTTTACCAAAAATATTTTTTTATCAGCTAAGGCTGGTAAAATGCTATTTTGGTAAATATTGTTAAATCTGTTCTGTAAGGTTTGCGTTTTTAATTGAATGGCCTCTAATATTTCATCAGGACTATTCTGTACATCGCTAATTGCTTTTTTGCCATTAATGCGTTGCACCCTACGCAACTGAGCCACCCTAACCCTAAAAAATTCATCTAAATTTGATGAAAAGATGGCTAAAAACTTAATTCGCTCCATCAGTGGAGTTGCTTCATTTTCCGCCTCTTGAAGCACACGTTCGTTAAAATAGAGCCAACTAATTTCTCGGTCTTTAAATAAATAGCCTTTGTGGGTTTTAATCATACCAAAATTTGATTAATATTATTTACTTCAAATAAACAACAATTAATGTTGGTGTTTACACCATTATTTTAACAACAAAGAAACAAAAAACGTGAAGATGTACACTAAATAAGATTTGATAATAACAATTTTATAATATTGCTTATAAAAAAAATCCCACCTTCATCAGGTAGGATTTAATTACTAAATATTTTTATAGATTTAAACTGCTTTTTCTTCCTTTAAAAAGGGAACATTGATACTTAATAAGTAAAACGAACCAAATAATAAAGATGTGTAAATTAAGTCACCTCTTAGTGAATTTTTGAAAAAAGGAATAGCTGCAAAATAACTTTCAATTACGCCTGCTAATGAGTGAGGGTAAATGGTATTATCTGCTGTGTAAACAAAAACAAAATTGGTAATTAAATAAAAAGCAACTGAACCTAACAATGAAGAACCAATAATGGAAATAGGATTGTTTTTATTGGTTAATAACATTCCAATAACACTAAATAGGGCAGTGGCTGCGTATACAGGAATCATACCTGCGCCATAAAAACCAATAAAAAAATCGCTAATAAATAATGCAATTAAAGGTAATGCTACCGCTAAATACCTGTTAGCAATAAAAGCACCTGCAAATAATGCTACTGCACCCATAGGCGAAAAATTAGGAGCAAAAGGTAAAAAACGGCTTGCTGCTGCTAAAGCTATTATAGCTACAATGGTTATAAATTTTTTATTCATTTTAAATGGCAATTATTGATTTTAAAGATTGCGAAAGTAAACCATATACTTAAAAAACAAAAACATAAATTAAGTATTTCATCCACAGGGTGTGTATTTTGAAAATATAATAGTAATCAGCCGTTTAATTAGTAAATTAGCCATTAACCAATATTTGTTGTTTAATTGTTTAGTAAATTATTCATATTGCAACAAATTATTTTAAAACAATATATGAAAAAACACTTTTTACTAGCTGGATTAGCAATTAGTTTAGGTTTAAATACTAACTTAATTGCACAAAATCAGCCTGCTGCTGCTACAGGAACTGTATTGGTAGAAAAGGTTGAAGCCAAACCAGGCGAATTAAAAATAGCTTATGAAAAATATAAGCTTCCAAATGGTTTAACATTAATTATTCACGAAGATCATTCAGATCCATTGGTTCATGTGGAAGTAACTTACCACGTAGGTTCTGCCCGCGAAGCAGCAGGAAAATCGGGGTTTGCACATTTATTTGAACACATGTTATTTCAAGGTTCTGAGCATGTAAAGGATGAAGAACATTTTAAAATGGTGTCGGCTGCCGGTGGGCAAATGAATGGAAATACTACTAGAGACAGGACAACCTATTTTGAAACTGTTCCATCAAACTACTTAGAACAAGCACTTTGGTTAGAGGCTGATAGAATGGGTTTTTTATTAGACTCGTTAACTACCAAAAAATTTGAAGTACAACGCTCTACAGTAAAAAATGAAAAAGGTCAAAACGTAGATAACGTGCCTTATGGAAAAGTGAGTGAAATTCGTGATCAAAATATGTATCCAATGGAACATCCTTATAGCTGGCCAGTAATTGGTTACTTGCGCGATTTGGATAATGCAACCATTGAAGATGTAAAAAACTTTTTTATGCGTTGGTATGCTCATAATAATGCTTCGTTAATTATTAGTGGTGATGTTAACTCTCAGGAAGCTTTTAAATTAGCAGAAAAAAACTTTGGACCAATTCCTAAAGGACCAGAAGTGCGCAAACAACGTGTAGAGTCGTTTAGATTAGCCGATAACAAATATGTAAATTATCCTGATAAAGTATATTTTCCATTAAATGAATACACTTGGCCTACCGTAGCTAATTACCATCCTGATGAACCAGCATTGGATTTTTTAGGTGGAATTTTGAGCCAAGGTAAAATCTCTATTTTTTATAAAAACTTTGAAAAACCAGAGAAAGTAGCCCAAGCTGCTGCTTATAATTCGGGTTCTGAATTAGGAGGTGAGTTTGTAATTGATTTATTAACTTTTCCGGGTAGTGAAGAGAACGAAGAAAAGTTATTGATGGCAACCCTTGCCGAATTTAATTCCAAAGGTGTTTCTGACGAACAGATTGCTGCTGCATACGCTCAAATGGAAAATTCATTAATTGGTGCTATGGAAAGTGTTCAAGGTCGTTCGTCATTATTAATGTATTTTCATTATATACATAATGGTAAATCGTACAATTTACCTGAAGAGTTAGCCCGTTACAAAAAAGTAACTAAAGAGGATGTAATGCGTGTGTTTAGAAAATATATTTACAACGCAAGTTCTAATGCAGGCCAAAATTTTGTGAAAGTACAAGTATTTCCAAAGGACTTAAATGCGGCTAACAAACAAGAATATGTACACAAAGATCCAGAAATGGAAAAAGGAACTAACGACCTTGAGTACAAAGGATTAAGCTATAATAAACCAAAAGATAATTTTGATAGAAGTGTTCATCCTGCGCCTGCGCCTGCTAAAAATGTAACCGTGCCTACTTATTGGCAAACTACTTTGCCTAATGGCATAAAAGTGATTGGTACACGTTCTGCCGAAACACCTAATATTGACATTACAGTAAGAATGAAAGGTGGAAATATGGTATTAGACCCAAGCAAAACTGGTTTAGCTAGTTTAACTGCAAGTATGATGGGCCAGGCTACTCAAAACATGACAGGAGAACAATTAGATGCTGCTATCCAAAAAATTGGTGGTGGATTTGGTTTTAGTGCAGGTTTTGAGGCTTCGTTTGCTAGCTTAGGTTGCCAAAAGAAAGATTTAGACGCCATGATGAAATTATTTGAAGATGCTTTATTACGTCCTAAATTTAATGCAGATGATTACAAGCGTATTTCAAACCAAACTTACCAAAACGTAGAGCAAAGTTTACAAAGTGCTTCATTTGCTGGTAATGTGGTGTTTTCAAGATTAATGTATGGTAAAACATCAATTCAAGGTGTACCTGCAGGTGGAACTACTAAATCAATTAAAAGCTTTAGTATTAAAGACGTTCAAAATTACTACGACAAATATTATGCTCCTGATTTTGCTACTGTGGTAGTAATTGGCGATTTAAGCCAAGAAGAAGTATTGGCTAAATTAAGTTTCTTAAAAAATTGGGGTAAAAAGAATGTGGTTTTACCTAAATTACCTCAGCCTGCTCCTGTTGAACAAACTCAAATTTATATAGTAGATAAATACAAAGCTCCTCAATCACAAATTTTTGTGGGAACACCTGCTATTCCTTACGATTGGGAAGGTAAATACTACAAATCAAATTTAATGAACTTTGTATTGGGTGGTAACTTTAATAGCCGTTTAAATTTAAATTTACGCGAAGAAAAAGGTTTTACTTATGGTATTTATAGTCGTGTAAGTGGAAATGAATTTAATGGTATTTGGGCTACTTCGGCTGGTGTTCGTGCTAGTTCTACCGATAGTTCTGTTCGTGAAATTATTAAAGAAATTAAATTATTGCGCGAAAGAGGAATTGATGATGATGAATTAGCATTTATCAAATCATCAATTGGTCAAAGCGATGCGTTAAAATATGAATCGAATGGCGATAAAGCTAATTTCTTAAGTGGAATTGCTGATAAAAACTTGCCTTCTGACTTTCAAGCTCGTCAAAAAGCTATTTTAAATGCTTTAACCAAAGAGGAAGTAAAACAATTGGCTAACGAAATTATTAACCCTGAAAAGTTGGTGATAGTAGTGGTAGGCGATAGAGATAAAATTACTGAACCGTTGAAAAAATTAGGTTATAAAGTAACTGAGGTAAAGGCAAACGACTAGTTTCACGCAAAGCGTGATTGTTTAATTGATTAATTGCTTAATTGTAAAAAGCCCTTTAGAACGTAAGTTTTAAAGGGTTTTTTTATGGGTATTGGGGAATGTGTTATGGTATTCGCTCCTATTTTACGAGTTTGGTTTTAGTTGGCGTTTAGCACTATTTGGCTAAATGAAATTATTATACTTTTGAAAAGCCTACATGATTAGTAAATCAATTTGTTTAAAATGGATATTTTTGTTTTATAATTTCCTTATTTTATCGTTTAAAAAATTAAATTTGGAAAAATTAAATGACTAAAGAGAATCAAATAGAAGAAAATCTTATTAAGCAACTTACGGAACTTAAATATATCTATCGTCCCGATATAGTTGATAGAAAAACGCTTGAGCAAAACTTTAAAACAAAGTTTGAAACGCTCAATCGTGTTCGTTTGTCTGAAAATGAATTTTTGCGATTAAGAGAAGAAATTATTAAACCTGATGTATTTGCGGCATCTAAGTTTTTGCGCGAAAGACAATATTTTCAGCGTGAGGATGGAACCCCATTACATTACACTTTAGTTAATACAAAAGAATGGTGCAAAAACGATTTTGAAATAATTAACCAACTTAGAGTTAATACTGAAAATAGCCACCAACGATACGATGTTATTTTGCTTTTAAATGGTTTGCCTTTGGTTCAAATTGAATTGAAAAAAGTGGATGTTTCACCAAGGAAAGCCATGCAGCAAATTGTTGAATATAAAAACGAACCTGGCAATGGTTATGGAAATTCTTTGCTTTGTTTTATGCAACTTTTTATTGTAAGCAATGGAGGTAGAACACTTTATTTTGCCAACAATAAAAACCAACATTTTGCCTTTAATGCAGATGAACAATTTTTACCTGTATATGAACTGGCAGATAAGGACAACAAAAAAATTAGTGGTTTACATGATTTTGCTGAAAAATTTTTAACCAAGTGTACGCTTGGCGAAATGATTAGTAAATACATGGTTTTGGTAGAAAGTGAACAAAAATTGTTAGTGATGCGCCCTTACCAAATTTATGCAGTAAAAGCCATTGTTGATTGTATAAAGGACAACAGAGGTAACGGTTATATTTGGCACACTACAGGAAGTGGTAAAACACTTACCTCTTTTAAAGCATCTACCTTATTAAAGGACAATCCAGATATTGAAAAATGTTTGTTTGTAGTGGATAGAAAAGACCTTGACCGCCAAACACGCGAAGAATTTAATAAATTTCAAGAAGGAAGTGTAGAAGAAAACACCAATACCGAAACATTGGTAAGGCGTTTGCTTTCTACCGACTATGCCGATAAGGTAATAGTTACTACCATTCAAAAATTAGCTTTAGCAATTGATAGTACTAATAGCCGCAACTATTTTGAACGATTAGCACCTCTAAGAAACAAAAAAATAGTATTCATTTTCGATGAGTGCCACCGTTCTCAATTTGGACAAAACCATAAAGCAATTACCAAGTTTTTTAATAATGCTCAACTTTTTGGTTTTACTGGCACACCAATATTTTCAGAAAATGCCAATTATAGCTACATAGAAGGGCAAGAAGCTACTTTAAAAACTACAGTAGATATTTTTGAAAAGGAATTACACGCTTATACTATTACTCATGCCATAGAGGATAAAAATGTTTTGCGTTTTCATATAGATTACTACAAAGGCAAAGGCACACAAAATGTTAAACCGGGTGAACCTATTGCGCAACAAGCAGTAGTAGAAGCCATATTAGAAAAACACAATGCAGCCACCAACCAAAGGCGATTTAACGCTACATTGGCAACTGCTTCTATAAACAATGCCATTGAATATTACAGATTATTCAAAGAAATTCAAATCCTTCGTAAAGCACAGGATGCTGAGTATGTGCCTTTGAATATAGCTTGTGTATTTTCGCCACCGGCACAATTAATAGCTAAAGAAGGCGACCAGAAAAGCCAGAAAAATGCTGATGATATAAAACAACTTCAAGAGGATTTAATTCAGGAAAAAGAAGACAACAAACAAAATCCTGATGAAAAGAAAGAGGCTTTGATACAAATTATTGCTGACTATAATTTGCAATATGGTACAAACCATACCATCAGCGAGTTTGACTTGTATTACCAAGATGTTCAAATACGTATAAAAGACCAAAAGTATAGCAACAAAGACTATCCACACAAAAACAAAATAGATATTACCATAGTGGTAGATATGTTGCTTACTGGTTTCGACTCTAAGTATTTGAATACACTGTATGTAGATAAAAACCTAAAATACCATGGATTGATTCAAGCATTTTCGCGCACTAACCGTGTGCTGAATGATACCAAACCTTATGGTAATATACTCGATTTCCGTTCTCAAAAAGAGGAAGTAAACAAAGCCATTGCCTTGTTTTCGGGTCAAGATAACAACAGTGCAAAAGAAATTTGGTTGGTTGACCCTGCGCCTGTAATGATAGAAAAATACCAAAAAGCAGTAGAGGCTTTGGGTGTATTTATGCAAGAACAAGGTTTGGTAGCCGAACCACAAGAAGCATATAACCTAAAAGGGGATGCCGCACGAATAGCATTTGTTAAAAACTTTAAAGAAGTACAACGCTTAAAAACACAATTAGACCAATATACAGACTTAAACGAAACGCAGATTGATTTAATTGAAACCATTTTACCCAAAGAAACATTATTAGAATTTAGAAGCTCCTATATAGAAACTGCAAAAGAGTTAAGAACCATACAACAAAAAGAAGGCGACCAAGCACCTACCGAAATTCAACAATTGGATTTTGAGTTTGTGCTTTTTGCTTCTGCGGTAATTGATTACGATTATATAATGAACCTGATTGCTGACAGTACACAACAAAAATCTGTTAAGCAAAAAATGACCAAGGCGCAAGTAATTAGTTTACTAAGTGCCAATGCTAACCTAATGGATGAGCAGGAAGATTTAACAGAATACATTAATAGCTTAGACTGGAACAAAGGACAAGATGTAAACACTTTAACCAAAGGCTACGAAACTTTTAAAGTAGAAAAAAACGAAAAGGAATTAACAAACATAGCACATAAACATGGTTTGCAAACAGCAGACTTAAAAAGTTTTGTAAATGCCATTATGAGTAGAATGATTTTTGATGGTGAAAAACTAACTGACCTATTAGAGCCTTTAGAATTAAGTTGGAAAGAACGTAGGATAAAAGAATTGGCTTTAATGGTAGACTTAGTACCCCAATTAAAAAAACTAGCCGAAGGGCGAGAAATATCTGGATTAGCAGCTTATGAATAAGGAAAATAAATTAATACCTGAATTGCGTTTTCCTGAGTTTAAGAATGAAGGAGAATGGAATACTCCAAGTTTATCAAATATTTCTTGCGTAATAATTGGCTCTTCACCAAGTTCAAGTTCGTATAATGAAAATGGAATTGGACTTCCATTATTGCAAGGAAATGCAGATATAAAAAACAGATTATCCGCACCTAGAATTTTTACATCTGAAATTACTAAAGCGTGCGAAAAAGGTGATATTCTTTTAAGCGTTCGTGCTCCAGTTGGAACAGTAGCAAAATCTTTGCATGAAGCTTGCATTGGTAGAGGAATTTCTGCATTAAGAGCTCATAAGCCAAACTCTCAAGAATATTTGTATCAATGGTTAATTTCTTACGAATTATCTTGGCAGAATATTTCTCAAGGCGGCACTTTTGATGCCGTTAACAGCGATGACATTCGAAATCTTTTAATTCCTGCACCAACACCTAAAGAACAAGAAAAAATCGCAGCCTGTCTTTCATCCTTAGATGAAGTAATCGTAGCCCATAGCCAAAAGTTAGATTTACTTAAAAACCATAAAAAAGGATTGATGCAAAACCTTTTTCCGCAAGAAGGAGAAACTGTTCCCAAATGGCGCTTTAAAGAATTTGAGAAAGTTGG
>JBGSBN010000115.1:0-10624 GCA_041730515.1 Methylacidiphilales bacterium
AAACAGGAACCATTGCGGCTGTAGCTGTTGGTTTTGCTAAATTTACTGGTGTAATTTTTCCAGTTTTTAGCGAAAAAAATATTTTACTCTCCCTCCAATTTTCTAGCAATTTTACTTTAAATATTAGTGCTGCGCAATTGCTTGGTATTGGATTAATTGCCTTGTTAACAGTATTTAACTTTGGGAAGGTAAAAAATGCTGCTTTGCTTCAAAATGTTTTTACCATTGGTAAAATTGGCTCTTTGTTATTCATCATTTTTGCTGGATTGTACTTTATTTTAACTAATCAAAGCTCAACAAACTTATCTACTCCATTAACTCAATCAACCCAATTAACGCCACCATACTTTAATATTGGTATTTTTGCTGCTGCATTAGTTGGTTCTATATTTAGTGCTGATGCTTGGAATAACATTACTTTTACTGCTGGCGAAATGGAAAATCCTAAACGTAACTTGCCTTTGTCGTTATTAATTGGAACAGGAAGTGTGTTGTTTTTATATGTATTAATTAATTTTATTTATATCAACGCGCTATCAATTAGTGAAATACAAAATGCAGATCAAGATAGAGTTGGAACACTTTTACTTCAAAAAATATTTGGAACCAATGGCGCAATAATAATGGCTGCACTAATTATGATAAGCACTTTTGGTTGTGTAAATGGAATTATATTAAGTGGTTCAAGGGTTTATAAAGTAATGGCCGAAGAAGGATTATTTTTTAAGCAAGCTGCGCAATTAAATAAACACCAATCGCCACAAAAATCACTTACCTATCAGGCCATTTGGGCTAGTTTATTGGCGCTTTCTGGTTCTTATAACGATTTGCTTGATTATGTAGTGTTTGCAGTATTAATATTTTATATTTTAACTGTAGGCGCAGTTTTTATTTTACGCAAAAAACAACCCAATGCTGATAGGCCATATAAAGTAATTGCTTATCCGTTTTTGCCTATTTTATATATAGCTATGGCATTAACTATTTGTATTAGCTTACTTGTGTTTAAAACAGCTTTTGCCTTTACTGGCTTATGTTTGGTTTTACTTGGTGTACCTATTTATTATTTAGTAAAACCTAAAAATGCGTAAGTTTATAGTTGTAATCATATTGTTTTTTTTGATTGGCTTTGCCCAAGCCAATAACGATAGTTTGTTATACAAACGAACCAGTTACTTTTTACGTGCAAGTTTGCATAATGGTGCTATTTTTGCTCATTCCAAGCGAGTTGATTATTCAGCAAACGCGCCTGTTTTGGGGCTTGAAATTGAATTAATACGCCAACGATTAGATAATTTAGATGAACATTATAATAAAGAAGGTTTTGTTTCCGGATTTGGACTTAATTTTTTCAATATCAATAATCCAGTTGTAAAAAATAATGTCAACGCTTTTTATACCATAGAATCCAATATTTTAAAAACACAAAAAATAAATTTAGCAGTTAAAGCTTGTGCGGGTTTAAACTTTATTTCAAGTCCTTACGATTCAGTAAAAAATCAAATAAATTGGTCGTATAGCAGTTATTTAAACGCCTTTTTAGCTTTGGGTTTAGTGGCTAATTATCAATTTAATAATAATCAATCAATTGGTGTTCGATTGGCTTTTAATCATTTTTCGAATGGAGCTATTAAAGACCCTAATTTAGGCGTTAATTTTTTAACAGGCGCTTTGAGTTACCAATTCAAAATAGCTGATAATGTGAAATATCCATTAAATTTAAAACGCAGACTAAAGCCATTTGAAGGAAGACCCAATTTGCAGTTTACTGCCTTTGCTACTTATAAATCATCAACCGTTAATACCGAAAAGTTTTATTTAATAAATGGATTTGCTGCAAGTTATAATTTACCATTTGGTGTAAAAAAAGGCCATAGTTTGGCAATAGGGGCGGAGTGGTTGGAAGATAGAGCCATTTCTGAATTATTGCGTTATGGAGGAAAATTAAATTTAAGCAATCAACGAGTTGGAGTTACGGTTGGACACGAGTTTTTGTTTCATCAATTTACTTGGGGGCAATATTTAGGGTATTATTTATTTAAAGAAATTCCTGAAATGGATAATGTTTACCACAGACATACAGTAACTTACAAATTAACAAAAAGCTGGAGCATTGGTATATCGCTATTAGCTAATAATCAAAAAGCCAATTTTACTGATTTACGTTTAACTTATAAATTACTGAATAGAAGAAAAACATATTTTATTACACCTAAATTTGATTAGATTTTATTTTTTAAATTTTCAAAAAACACCTTTTCCTAGGCTTGGCTGGGTTGTTTAAATCAATTTACAAGCTTATTATCGCAAGTTAAAATATTTTTATGGCCAAACTATCTATTATAATTCCTGCTTATAACGAAGAAGCAACTATTCATAAAATACTTGAAAAGGTACATCAAGTAAAACTAATTGATAATATAGAGAAGGAAGTAATTATAGTTAACGATTGCTCAAAAGATAATACCGCAGCTAAAATTATTGCACTTAAAAACGAAAAGTACGAATACATAAAATTTGTAGAACATACCGTAAATAAAGGAAAAGGTGCAGCTATTCATACTGGAATTAAGGAGGCAAGTGGCGATTATATTATAGTACAAGATGCTGATTTAGAATACGACCCATCTGAATACAATATTTTGTTAAAACCAATTGTTGATGGTTTTGCAGATGTAGTTTATGGCTCTCGCTTTATGGGCGGAAAACCACATAGAATTTTATTCTTTTGGCATTCAATAGGTAATGCGGTACTTACCTTTATGACCAATATGTTTACCAATTTAAATCTTACCGATATGGAAACTTGCTATAAATTATTTAAAGCAGATATTATTAAAGGCATAAAATTTAAGGAAAATAGATTTGGATTTGAGCCTGAGGTTACGGCTAAAATTAGCCGAATTGAGAACATAAGAATTTATGAAGTAGGTATTTCGTACTATGGCAGAACTTATGCCGAAGGTAAAAAAATAAACTGGAAAGATGGTTTTAGAGCCATTTATTGCATTTTAAAATATGGTTTATTTAAAATGTAATGAATTTATCATTACCTCGATAGATAACTAAAACGACTTATTTCAAAAAATTTTTTTTAATCAACTGACGGTAATTAGATTGACAAAAAATAAATGTAACTTAAGTTTACTGCATGTACCCTTTTTATACTTTTAAAGAAAAATTTAAACAACTCCAAGTACATGCAGGTGAATAAAAAATTTGTTTGGAAAAACCATTTAACAACTAAAGACTAATTGCAATGAAACAAAAAATTAACATAAAAAATTTCATAACATATTCTTTTTTTTACTATTCACTTTTCATAATAGCTATTGTTTTAATAGTTGTTTCTTTTGCTTTTGATGGAACCGGAGGAGGAGGAGATAGTGTTTTTCATTTTCAATATGCAAAATTTGCAGGTCAACATCCTGAAAACTTTTTTAACCATTGGGCTAAACCATTATATACCATTATTGCTTTTCCCTTTGCACAATTTGGTTTTATTGGTATTAAAGTTTTTAATGTAATAATGAGCTTGGTTTCGGCCTATTTTTCTTATAAAATCTTACTTCATTTTAAAACAGCAAATGCACACTTTATTGCCATAATTCTCTTTTCTATTACGCTATTTGTAAATGTAACAATTTCAGGTCTTACCGAACCTTTTTCAGCGGCTTTACTAATGGTTTCTATTTATTTTTTAGTTAGAGATAAAACAATTTTAGGCTTATTTATTATTTCATTTTTACCTTTTGTAAGGTCAGAAGGTTTAATAATACTAGGAGTAATTTTCGTTTATTTAATAGCATCTAAAAAACTCAAATGGAGCCCTTGGTTAATATCGGGTCACGTAGTTATGTCGGTAATTGGAAGTTTTTATTACCACGATTTGTTATGGGTTTTTAATAAAATTCCTTATGCACACATGAGTAGCGTTTATGGAATTGGCACTTGGACACATTTTGTTGAGCAATTGTATTTTCAAATAGGGTTAATAGAATATGTTCTCTTTTTTGTAGGTTGTATAGCAATGATAATGGCTTTAGTTAAGTTAAAAGATAAACTTCCATTTATTAATGAAAAATTGTGGTTAGTTTATGGCTGTTTTTTTGCTTTTTTTATGGCTCATACTAGTTTTTGGGCTTTAGGTATTTTTAACTCCATGGGTTTATCACGCGTATTTGTGAGTGTTATGCCTCTATTGGCAATTATTGTAATTGACGGTTTAAATTATATTGAAAACTTCATACTTTTAATTAATACTAAATTAGCTGTTAGTGTGAAGTATGTTTTGATTGGAATGTTGATGGTATTTCCTTTTTTACCAACTCCAGCTTCCTATAAACTTCCAGATGATTTTGAGTTAGAACCTTCGCAATTTTTAATAAAAAATAGTTTAGTACCATATTTAAATACACATAAATCCAACAAAACAATAGTAATTGCAGATATTTCCATCCCATTATTTAGTAATTTGGATCCTTTTGATAAGTCAAAAGTAAAAATGATGTATGATGTAAATGATTTTAATTCATTGGATTCAAACACTTTACTAGTTTGGGATACATGGCTTTCTGTTATGGAATTTGGTTTAACATTAGAAAAGTTAAATCAATGTAATAATTTAAAAATGGATACTATTTTCCATATTAAGAGCAAACAAGGAAGGGTTACCGAGTTTGCTATTTTTAGTAAAAAGTAAACATTACTTTTTACTAAATATTACCATTAAAGAAACGCCAAAAGGTAATTTTACTCTTGGTTTAAGTAATGCGTTTTCTGCAATAAATATTCCATATAATACCTTGTTTAAAAAACCTAATTCAAACATACTGTGGTCTGAGCCACTGCCATCGCGTTTGAATAAATTGGGAAATTTGTTACTTAGCCACCTAACAGTGTAAATGGGTATAAACAATATGGTGTTAAAGTACGAATGATAAGTAATTTGACCTTTGTCTTTATCAAAAAGAGGTAGTAATGTTTTATTGGTATAGCGTTTAAAATGATAGTTTATTTCATCGTGTTTACTCCATAAATCCATAAAAGCAGGAACAGTTACAAAAACCAATCCTGTACTTTTACAAACTCTAATCATTTCATTTACGGCCAATTGGTCGTTTTCTACATGCTCTACCACATCAAAGGCACATACCAAATCAAAAGAATCATCGGCAAATTGTAAATCTAAAATGCTACCTTGTTCTATATCAATTTTCAACTTTTGTTTAACAAAGTTATAGCAAACTTCATCGTACTCTATCGATTTTACCGTTCCAAATTGCTCCAACATAATGGATGTAGCGCCTGTAGCCACACCAATGTTTAAAATTTTCAAATCAGTTCTGTTTTTAAACTGACTTTTTATTTGAGTCTTAAGTAATGCTAAACGAGCAGTAAACCACCAATTACTGCGTTCTAATTCATAATATTCTTTGTAATATTCTGGGGTCATAGTTTTTTGTTATATTTTTTGATGGAAAGCTTTTTATACGTTTAAATTAAAGGTCTGTTTATTAAAACTAACGCCTCCCAACATTACAATTGATAATATTAAATTGGTCCAAAATAAATAGGGGTAAGGTACCAACGAAAAGCTCAACAAAACAGTTAATATTAATTTTAAGCTGGCTAAATTATACTTCTCTGGTTGAATTTTTAAACGGTTTTTTACTATGTAATATATTGTTAATAAAATAGTTATAATAATTGTTGTTATCATAATTATTTTAAACATCTGAATTTTTTGAGTTAAACTGCCTGGTAAAAAGTTATAACCCCATGAGGCAAAGCCCAATCCTTGAAACAGTTGAAAAGGTCTATCACTTACTGGTTGCCAACTTTGCCCATCCCACTCTCCAAGTGCTGCCAAATCGTAGGAGGCAGCACCTTTAAAAAAGATATTAGGGTCTTTAATCATAAAAGGGATTATATAAAATACAAGTACTAATAGTAATACAAGTAAAACTTGTTTGAGTAATAATTTTTTGTTAGCGAAATATTCTATTACCAACGCAATCGGAATATAAAAAATTACCAAATACCTCGAAAGTACTGTTAATGTAATACCAATTGACTTACCAACCAATTGATTTTTTAATAAATACATACCTAATATAAAATAATAAGAACCTATTAAAAGCTCTACCGTATGTGCAAATGTACTAGCTTGTTTATAAAATAAATTAGCTAAAAATATAAATGGTAAACTAGCCTTAAGCCAATATTCATTGCTATTTTGATATTTAATAAAATGAAATAAATAAACATAAATACTTATAAAAAATGCAGCTAAAACTATCCATCTGTGGTCAAAATGAAAGTAATATGATATAGCAAAAGGTAGCCAATGAAAAGTTAGGTAGTTTGGTGTCCAATTACCATAACCTAGGCCAGGAGCCAATTCATATACATATTCATTATTAAATAATCGCTTTAAGTATAAATCGTTGATGTATGGTATTATATCAGATTTTGCAATGTCTATTGGGTTATTAATCATGATGTAATAAGCCCAAATACTAAAAATAACTAATCCTATTGAAAACAGTATTAGGTTGTTTTTTTTGAAATTATTTTGCTGCAAAGGCTTTGAATCATTTAAGTTACTTTTCAAAAAAAAGTAAATAACTAATATGCTAGAAAATATGAAAATTACTGGCGATATGAGGTATTCAAGTTTATTATTTAAATAAAAAAACAGTATAAATTCAAGAAATACACCAATTTGTAAACCGTATTTAGTAATAAAACTACTCTTCATCTGCTTGATTTGGGTTTTCTAAAATTCCTGTTTCATCAATAATAATACTATCGTTAATTATTGAATCGTTTTTAATAATATAGGTTTTTGCAGGTCCTGTAATGTTTATTTTATAAGTTAAGCCAATAGTATCCTCGGGTAAAATAAGGCTACGCGCCACCATTTTATTGGTAATAAACCTGAACGAGCGTTCCATGTAAGCACGCATGTTGCCATCTTTTTCAAACTTGTACATAAATCCTTTAGGACTAGGAACAATACTTGCCAAATAAAGTGCCTCATTTAGGTTTAATTCTGCAGGTGTTTTTTGGAAATAAAACCTAGTAGCTTCTCCAATTCCATAAACATTTGGTCCCCATTCTATTAAGTTTAAATACACTTCAAACATGCGCTCCTTCGAAACAATGTAGTTGTTCTCTAACATGTAAACCAATAAAATTTCTTCCAACTTACGAGCCATGGTTTTTTCGCGAGTTAAAAACACATTTTTTATCAATTGCATGCTGATGGTGCTGGCACCTCTGGCAAATTTTCCGGTTCTAATATTTTTTGCAATCGATTGTCGAAAAGCTTCATTTACAAATCCTCTATGATACATAAAAGATGGATCTTCGGTAGTTAAAATGGCTTTTTTTACAAATGACGAAATGTTTTCGTAGCTTATATAATTGGGGTTTTCAGGACCAACTATAAAGGAGCGCATGGCTCGTCCTTTTTCGTAAGGAGTATGCATAAAACTTTCGTTTAGTTTGGCCAAGTTTGCTGCACCATATCTAGTTATGTGCAAGTTATCTTTATCAATATTACTTTCAAAAACCATTTCATCAGGCTTGTGTATATCCAAGTTAAAATCTAATCTATAAGTAAAACTTCCACTGGCTTCCATTCCTTGAATATGGCTAAATAAAGCCGCAGGCAATGAGTTTATAAAATCTTGTGCAGGCGTTTTATCGGTTTGCACGCTCATGGTAACTATGTATTTATTAAAGAATTTGTAAAAGCTATTTTCTTTATTTCTAGGTGCACGTTTTTCGGTTACTTGTTCTTCTGTTCGCTCCCCTAATTTAAAATAAGGGTGAAACTTAGTTTGGTTAAAGGTAACAACTGTGCTGCTATCTAACGAAATAAAGTCAGGGCCAAACAAAAACTTATAATTGGCATCGGCATGTTTTATTATTACATCGGTTTTGGCTATTCGCGCATGGTTAAGCATAAAACTATCAATTGATGCTGCTCCTGTTATGCTCAACATATCGTCTTCAAAATTAAACCCATCCAATTGAAATCTAATAGAATTGAAGCCTGTTTTTAAACCAATTTTTTCATATAAATAGGGGATTTGAACTGCAATAGAATCGGTACGTTTAAAGTTTAAATCTGCTTGTCGTTTTTTAGGATTTGCAGTTCCATTAATTTGCCATTGTTGAACGGCTTCATTACTGGTTACCGTAATATAACTATCAAATATTTGTTTGTTAAGCGAAAGCTTTGTTAAATTAAACGATACATTTTTATCTTCATCTTTAATGCGCAAATCAAAGCTTTCGATTAAAACCTCAGAAGGCACTTGCGCAAATAACCTCGACATTAATTTATAAACTACTTTTGCGTAATTAATCTCTGATTTTGGTTTCTCCATTTGTTCAATGGTGTCTTGTAAAGTACTGTCCTTTTTGCTTAAAAAATCTTGAAAGTTTTTATAATCTCCTTGTTTTACTAATTGAATATAACCTTGTTTTAAACCAATATCTTTTACCCTTACATCTGCCAAAAATAAATACCAAAACCTAACACTTGCCGAAAAATAATCAATGCTTACCAAAGTATCACCACTTTGTGGCACCAATGTTATTTTCGATAATTCAATACCGCTAATGCCTTTGAATGAAGCATTTTCAATTTTTAAATCGGCATTGTATGCTGTTTTAAATTTGGCTGAAACCTTACTGATTGCTTTATTTAAAAAATAACTTCGCAATAAAAAAAATGCAACTATTACAATAACTAATAATGCACCAACTATTTTAATAATTGGTTTTAAGAATGCTTTTAATGGAATGTTTTTTATTTGCACTGGGAGGTAGTATGGTGTAAGGCTAAAATGAAAAATAGCAATGATTCACTTTATTGAATCATTGCTAAATAAAAATATGTTAAAAAGAGAGATTTTTAAACGTGCATAATTTCAGCTTCTTTTATTGCTAAAAGGTCATCAATTTTTTTGATGTAAGCATCGGTTGTTTTTTGTACACCTGCTTCAGCAGTTTTTGCTTCATCTTCTGGTAAACCATCTTTTTGTAATTTCTTAATGGTTTCGTTGGTATCTTTTCTAATGTTTCTAACCGCTATTTTAGCATTTTCCGATTCGCCTCTTGCTTTTTTTGCTATTTCTCTTCTTCTTTCTTCTGTTAATGGCGGTAAAACTATTCTAATTAAAGTGCCATCATTGGTAGGGTTAAAGCCTAAATTCGAAATAATAATACCTTTTTCAATGGCTTGAAACATGTTTTTTTCCCATGGCTGAATAGTAATTGTTTTAGCATCGGGAGTGCTAATATTAGCTACTTGGCTTACTGGTACTAACGAACCGTAATACTCAACTTTTACAGCATCTATCATACTTGGGTGCGATTTTCCTGCACGAATTTTAGTAAACTCGCTTGTTGCATGGTCAATTGCAGCATCCATCATTTGTTTTAAATTATCTAATACGGGTTTTAAACGTGGGTCGCTCATATAGTTGTTTTTATAATTATGTTATTGAAAATTATGTTTTAAAATTAAGTCGCAAAATAACATTTTAAAACGATTTAAAAATTTACTTTGTTAGCTATAATATAATCTGGTCTACCTTTTACTTCATCAAAAATATTAGCAATGTATTGGGCTACTAAGCCAATGGTAAGCAGCTGAATACCACCAAAAAAAACTACAATGGTAAGCGTACTTGCCCAACCTGCTACAGCTTTATTGCTAAAAAAATATCCGTGAAGAATATAAATTAGCAATGCCAAGGCCATCAGGGTGCTTAAAAGTCCAATTTGAATAGCCAATTTTAAGGGTTTTTTCGAAAAATACATGATACCATTCAATGCAAAACGAATCATTTTTTTTAGTGGATATTTAGTTTCTCCTTCCAAACGCTCATCTCTTTCGTAATAAAAAGGTATTTGTACAAAACCAATCCAACTGATTAAACCTCTAACAAATTTATTTTTTTCACCTAACTTTTTAAACTCGTTAATAATGTTTTTGTCAATTAACCTAAAATCACCGGTATCTAGCGGAATAGGAACTTCGCTTAACCTATCCATAAGTCTGTAAAAAAGTTTTGCAGTTATTTTTTTAAATAAGCTTTCGCCTCTGCGCATTTTACGAACACAATAAATGGCATTGCAATTAGATGACTGATACAAATCCAACATTTCTCCAAATAACTCCGGTGGATCCTGCAAATCGGCATCAATAACAATAGCCAAATCATTTTCGGTATTGTTTATACCCGCAGTTACCGCAGCTTGATGTCCAAAATTTCTTGAAAAATGAATTAATTTTACTTTCTCATCTTGGCTAGCAATGATATTCAGTTTTTCTGCTGTTTTATCCTTACTGCCATCATTAATAAAAATAATATTCGATTCGTAATTGGTAAGGCTTTTCAGCACATTATGAACCCTGTGATAGGTTTTTTCTATCAATAATTCTTCGTTATAACATGGAATAATAACGGTTAATGTTTGGGACATAAATTACTAATTATGAATTATGAGGGTTGAATTATGAATTACCTTTTACTAGTTTCGAGTTGGGAGTTGAGAGTTGCGGGTAGCGGGTTGTGTATAACGAGTTACGAGTTGCGAG
>JBGSBN010000116.1:0-10623 GCA_041730515.1 Methylacidiphilales bacterium
GATACATATTCAGCCACTTTTTTATTAGCTAAAAGCATAAATTCTTCTACCAATTTATGGGCATCTTTTCTCACTTTTACATAAATATCAATTGGCTTAAAGTTTTCGTCTAACTTAAACTTTACCTCCTCGGTTTCAAAACTAATGGCACCTTTGCTAAATCTTTCTTCGCGCATAATTTTGGCTAAATTATTTAACTTAATTATCTCATTAGCAAAATCGCCTTCTTCGGTTTCAATGCGCTCTTGCGCTTCCTCGTAAGTAAATCGTCTATCACTATAAATTACAGTTTTGCCAAACCATTCGTCTAGTATTTCGGCTTTATCATTTATTTTAAATACTGCTGAAAAAGTTAGTTTTTCTTCATTTGGACGCAATGAACATAAACCATTCGATAATTTTTCGGGTAACATCGGGATGGTTCTATCTACCAAATAAACTGATGTGCCGCGAGTTAATGCTTCGTTATCTAATGCCGATTTTGGCGTTACATAATGCGATACATCGGCAATATGAACACCTATTTCATAAATTCCATTTCCTAGTTCTTTGTATGAAATAGCATCATCAAAATCTTTAGCATCAAGCGGGTCAATGGTAATAGTAAGTGTTTTTCTAAAGTCCTTGCGTTTTTTTATTTCATCACTACTTATTTTATCGCTAAATTTAGCAGCCTCTTTTTCTACCAATTCAGGAAATTTACTTGAAAAACCAAACTCAGCTACAATAGCATTCATTTCGGTATTATGGTCGCCCGGCCTTCCTAATATTTCAATCACTTTACCACTTGGACTGTCATCGTGAGGCATCCAATGGGTTAGTTCCACAATTACTTTGTCGCCATCTTTGGCTTTGCCCAAATCATTTTTCTGGATAAAAATATCGGCATACATGCGCTTATCATCGGCCACTAAAAAGCCGTAATTGCTGCTTACTTGAATGGTACCAACAAATTGTGTTCGAGCTCTTTTTATAATTTCAACAATTTCGCCTGTAGGTCTATCGTTGTTTTTGGCTGAAAGTAATTGCACTTTAACCAAATCGCCATGTAAGGCAGTATTTAGGTTTTCTTTTTGAACAAAAATATCCTTGCTATCATCGCCACGCTCCATATCGGTAGGCTTTACATAAGCAGCACCGCGTTGTGTTACATCTACTATTCCCTCTACAAAATTAGCTATAAAAACAGCACCAAATTTACCTGGCTGAATTTCTTCTAAAACACCCGATTTAACTAATTGCTTAATGGCAACAATGACTTCATTTTTTTCTTCTGAACTAACTAAATCAAGTTTAGCAGCTATTTGTTTATAATTTAAAAGTTTACGTTGGTTTTTTGCAAATTCTTGCTCCACCATCCGTTTTATTTTTGTTAATTGAGCCATGCTTTTTATTTTTCCGATGCAATATAAAGCATATTTTAAGTAATTTTGACTGTTTGGAAATTATACAATAAATTAATACCAAAAAAACATTAATTTTAAAGTAAACAAAATAGATTATTAGTAATTAATAAATGGATTATATAGTTGGAGATGTTCTTGATTACATTTTATCGTTAGGTTTTTACAGATTCCATAAATGTATATTTACTACCACCGAGGTGGTTTTAGACGATGAAAGTAATATTCCCAAAGATGTATTTTGGCTTAGAACTAATTTATTAAAAGTAACCGATTTAAAAAGCCATAAAATTTACAAGAAAAACAAACAATTTAACATACAAATAACGAATGCCATCATTGATAACGAAATAGAAAATTTATACCAAAAATATAAATCCAACCTAACATTTGAACCTTCTAATTCGGTATGGAATTGCTTGCAAGGCAACGAAGAACCAAAATGTGATTTTGATACCAAAATGATTCAAATTAGAGATGGCCAAAAGTTAATTGCTTGCGGTTATTTTGATATTGGACTTAAAACATTGGCAGGCATTATGAATTTTTATGATCCTGATTATAAAAAATATAGCCTTAGTAAATACATGATGCTTTTAAAAATGGAGTTTGGCATTTTAAACAATATGGAATATTATTATCCTGGTTATATAGTTTTGAATAGCACACGATTTGATTACAAAATTTTTCCAAACGAAGAGGCTATGGAAGTTTTTTTATTTGATGAAAAAAAATGGGAACCGTACCAAAATTACCAAAAAGAAGGTTTAGCTAAAATGGGTTATTGGGCATTTTTTAGTTAACAAATATACTGTTAAAAACAAACAAATACTAACTATCAGAAACAATGATTTTACTGAACTCAGCCGATGTTTTGGTAACTTTTATTTGAGTATGAATCCGTTTTTTCAGTTCCTCTACGTGCGATATAATTCCAATTTGTCTATCATCTGTTTGGCGCAAAAGTTCCAATGCATCAAGCGCATTATTTAAGCTTTCGGGGTCAAGGGTGCCAAAACCTTCATCAATAAATAAGGATCGTATTTTTGTATTTTTACTTGCCAAATCAGAAAGGCCAATGGCCAAAGCTAAGCTAACCAAAAAGGTTTCGCCTCCTGAAAGTGAATTAAGCGAACGCACCTCTTCAAAAAAATGTTTATCCTTAATTTGCAACTCCATTTCAGCCGAATTATCATCCTTAAAAAGTTCGTATCTGTTATACATTATTTCTAAGTGTTTATTGGCATATTGAATCAATAATGAAAGCGTAAAATCTTGTGCAAATTTCTTAAAAGAATCGCCTGTTTTGGAACCAATTAATTTATTTAACTGTTCCCATTTTTCATATAAAAGTTGATTGTTTGCAATGTCTAATAATTTTTTTTTCATTATTGCTTTTTTCAACTTTATCTTTATCTAGTTTTTCTTTTATCCCACCAATCTCTTGATTTATAGTGGTATTAAGTAGTGTTAAATTTTCTTTTTTAATTTGTAATACTGATAAGTCTTTTTCAGTTATATTTTGAGCTTTTAAAGCCGTAAGTTTTTGATGGGTGCTTTGCAATAAAGTTTGAAATGCTAACAATTTATTTGCCAACTCTTGCTGTTGCGCTGCAATGGTTTCCGCCATAGGTAAATTAAGTGCTTCTTTTAAAACTTCAATAGATTCAAAAGCATTTTCATGTAATTTTTGGATTAGTTTCAATTCTAAATCAACACAGTTTTGATTCAAAACAACTTGCTCTTTTTGCAATGTATCTATAACATTATTTTGATTGGCAATTTCGGTTTCTAAAACAGTTTTTTGTTGAATCAATTGATTGGTTTCTGAATCCAATTGTTGCAAACTATTTCTCAATCGTAACTCTTCATCAGCAGGATTTTTGTTTTCAAAAATAAAAGTTAATTTTTCAACACTTTCGCTTATTAGAATAAGGTTTTCATTTAAAATAGTTTGCTTTTTTATTGCTTCCTCTACCCTATTTTTTGTGTTTGCTAAACTGGCATTTATTGATGCTAATTCGGTATTTATTTTATTTAACTCTTCTTTTATTTTACCAATTTCAATGGTAGTATCCTCATACAATTTATTGCCGTTATTGATAGCAGTAGCCAATTTAAGTACATCTGTTAAAGCATTGACTTCTAGTTTTTGTCCATACTTTTCAAAAATAATACTCAGCTCACCGTAAGCGCTACTTATGGAATCATGTTTTTCCTTTATTTGTTGATTTAAGGTAACTAATTGTTGGTTTTTATTGGTTAACTCTCCTTCTTTTTTTACAATTCCCAACTTAATTTCTTGGGACTTTTGATTGCTTATTTGAAATGCTTCATTAGCAGCTTTTATAGCTAAATCTAGTTGTTCAATTCTAACCAAATCCTGCTCTATTAATAATAAAACAGCTTCCAAATTAGCTTTATTTTCAGAAATACTTTTACTAGTAAAATCAGCATTTAAAACTTCTTTTATTGCATTTATTTCTTTGGTAATTTTTATCAAACTTTCTTCACTAAACTTCCAAGAAGTTTGATGCTGAATTTTAAGTGCATTCAATTCAATTTTTGCATCATTTTTTGAGGTAATTTCTGCCGCTATTTTATCTAATTTTTGTTTTGCCTCATCAATATTTAGCTTTGTATTATCAGTAGCTAAAGGATGTTCCAAAGCACCACAAAGCGGACAAGGTTTTCCATCTTCTAAAGCAGCTCTATGCTCTTGTAAAACCGAAACTTTTAACTGCAAACGCCAATTTTCTTCCAACAGTTTTTGCGTTTCAACTAAAGTGTTCAAGGCATTTGTTAATTGCTCTTCTTCCTTGCTAATTTTTTCAAAATCACGTTTAGAAACATTTACATTTTGGGTAAATTCTATATGTTGTTTTTCAAGGTTTTCAAGTGTTTGAAAATATTGTAAATTTTGCTTTGCTTTATCTTTATCTAACAGTAATTCAGCGTTTGGTTTTAAAGTAGTTTGTTGTGTTTTAAATTCTGCTATTTTAACATTTAAAGCAGCTAATTCATTTGCTAATTGCTTTAGTAAAACGTTGTCTTTTTCAATGTCTTTTTCCAGCAAATCAATGGCTTGCTTAATTCCATCAACTTGCTGTTCAGCCAAAAACTTTTCAGCACTTTGAACAATATTATAATTAGTTTTAACCGCTCCTGAATATGCCTTCCAATTAGCGTAAACAGCTAAATTCTGGACAGTATTTTCTTTTTCTAACAGACTGTTATTTAGATTTAAAGAAACATCATTTAGTTTGTTTTTATCAACTGTAAGTTGATTTAAAATTTGATTCTGTTCTTTTACTTCAGATATAATTTGGTTTAATTGCTGCGTTATATTTAGCTTCTCAATTACCTTTTCCTTTGCCAAATTAATATTAGGCAATTTGATACTTAATTCATTTTTTACTTTTTCTAATTGATTGTTTTTTTCTAAAAACAAATCACTTACAGTTTGTAAATTATTCTTATTTTCTATAATTTTTTCTAAGGCTACTGCTAAATCACTTTTATTCTTACAAAATAATTGCAAAGTATTTTCATACACTTGCAATTCTTTTTCAATCAACTGTGCTTTTTTAAACTGTGCTAACTTTTTGTACAATAATTCATTATTGGCAATTTGAGTTAACACCTCCGTTTCACTTTGAGTGTAATTGCTTAAATCAAATGCTGCTTTTTGTTTCTCTTCAAGCCAAGTTATACTCTTTGAAACGAGCTCCAAATCTTTTTGAATTTTAACCAATTCAGCCTGATTAGTAGTCAAATTTTGGTTTAATATTTCAAGCTCATCTTGGCTTAGTAAATTGTTATTTAAACCTGCTTTTTGTGCTTCAATTTCATCTTCTAAAACTTTAGTCTTTTCAAAAACTGTTTTCGAAATGGTTTCATAAATTTCGGTTCCAGTAATTTTACTCAACATTTCTGCACGTTCAGCTGGTTTAGCTTTTAAAAATGCAGCAAAATTATTTTGTGCCAATAAAACCGATTTGGTAAACTGTTCAAAAGTTAAACCAATCACTTTTTGAATTTCGACTAGGGCAATTGATTTTTTATCTGCAATTAACTGAAAATCATTTTCACCATTTTTCTTAAAAAACTTTAACTCCCAATCGTTTAACTTATTATTTCTATTAAAAGCCACACTCCAACTAGCTAGGTATTGCAAATGGTTCACTTCAAAAGTTGTTTCTGCTATAGATTCTCTTTCGTTTCTAGTGATTATTTCTTCTGCTTTTCCCTTTCCATGTCGGTTAGTTTCGCCATAAAGCGATAAAGTAATGGCATCTAAAATGGTAGATTTACCAGCACCTGTTTGACCTGTAATGGCGTATAGACCAGCATCGGCAAGCACTCCTTCGTTAAAATTAACCTCTTGTTCTCCTTTTAACGAATGAATATTTTTTATAAATACTTTTAAAATTTTCATGGTTATTCCTGTTTATTCTGAACAATGGTTAAAGTTTCTTCAAAAAGCGGCATTAATTCATTTATATTTTCCTCGTTAAGTCCAGCTTTTTCGCACTTTATGGTAAATATCTGTGTAATATTGTCAAGCGGATTATTGTGGGTTCCTGCGTTAAATTTCTCGCGCACACTGCTATTTTCTGTTTTAGGCACATCCAATATTTTTTCCAAAATTTCAATATTATTTTGGGCGGCTAATTCATCTATTTTTTTATTAAATTCTATAAAATTAACTCTTTCGGTAATAATCAACTCGGCCCAAGTAGTTAAGGTTGATAAGGTTTTATAATTGTCAATTTCCGCTAATAATTCATCCGCATTTCCTTTAAACCTTTTTAAGTTTCTTTGAGTTGGAATAGGTAAATTTTGATGTATCAAATTATTATTCTCAATGGTTAAAATAGTAATTTCTTTTTCATCATTGCGCTCGCTAAAACTTAATGGAATAGGCGAACCTGCATATTTTAACACCACATTTTCAGGATGTTTAACTACCTGAGGTTTGTGAATGTGACCCATGGCTAAATAGTTGTATCCATTAGTAAAATTATAAGATGGAATTTGCCCTAAAGTGCCAATGGCATGCATATTTTCTTTGCTTGAATCAGAAACAGAACTGCCACTAATGTATAAATGAGCCGTTCCAATAATTGGCACATTTTTATAAGTATTTAAAGCCTGATTCAGTAAATTATCGTAGTGTAACTTTACACTTTCAGTAAAAGCTATTTTACTTTCTTTTATGCTTTCGGCTTCTGCAATTTTTCTTAAATCGCCATCGCGTAAATACGGAACAGCAATTACCGCGGCTTCTATTTGTCCTTCATTATTTTTAAGCGGAATAATTTGCCCTAAAGCATTTATATCTCCGCCAACCACATGCACATTGATTAGTTTTAATAAAGAACCAGTAGTATTTAATCTAGCAGCCGAATCGTGGTTTCCTCCTATTACTATAACTGTAATATTTAACTTAAAAGCATTTACTAAAAAATGATGATACAAATCCATGGCTTCAATGCTTGGATTGGCTACATCAAAAATATCGCCTGCAATAATTACAGCATTAACCTGCTCGATTTCAATTGTTTTTAAAAGCCAATCAATAAAATATAAATGTTCTTCAGTTCTGCTTTTTTGCTTAAATGTTTGTCCCAAATGCCAATCGGCAGTATGTATAATTTTATACGACATGGTTTTATAAAATGTTCTTTTTCTACCAAAATTTGGGCATAAATGTAATTATAATAAACCAAATATGCTTAGTAATTAAATTCAATAGAAAATACATTTTTTATTTTTCAATATTTAAAAATGTGATATTGTACAAAAAAATATATCAATCATTTTACAAAACTATCCTAAAACAAAAAAGCATCGCTAAGTTTACCTTAGCGATGCTTTTTAAGTACAATTATTTTAGAAATTAATTATTTGATTTTACAATCTTAACCACTTGTGATTCGCCATTTAATGTAATTCTTACAAAATAAATTCCTACTTTAAGGTTAATGTTATCATCTAAATTAATTGTGTTGGTTCCTTTAACCACAGTTGAAAGCATTGAATTAACATTTTTACCTTGAATATTGGTAATTTCAATGTTTACTAAACCTTCACTCTTTGCGTTAAACTTAATGTTAAAGTTATTTTCAAAAGGATTTGGATACGCTTCTAAGAAACTTAATTCAGCACTATTATTTATTTTAATAATTGAGCTGTATTCAAATTTTCCATCTATGTCAATTTGCTTTAATCTGTAATAAACTATTGATGAATTCAAATTCATAAATGCTGCTTTATCAGTAAATAGATAGCTATTTATTTTTGTACTATTTAAAGCACCTTTTACAAATCCTATTTTTTCAAAATCAACACCATTGATTGAATGTTCTAATTCAAATCCTTTATTATTTATTTCAGAACCTGTAGTCCAATTCAACAATACATCATCTTCATTATCTGCTAAATTAGCAGTAAATGATAATAATTTAACAGGTAAACTTGAAATAGCATCGCCAATGGCAAAATTACCAAAGTTGGTAATGTTTGACAAACTTCTTGTTCTTTGTCCTGAAACCAATCCTGCTGCACCAAACGGTGTTGTACCACTGGTAACATAACTTGTTCCATTATGACGAGCAATAGCACAATTAGCCCTATTAAAGCCAAATGCTTCCAATGAATCGTCCCAAGCTAATTGAACTGTAGCTATAGATCCTCCGGCTAACGCTTCATTAATAAACCAAGTTCTGTTAACTACATTACTATTGATATTTGAACCAGAAAAAATTCCGGTGCTATACACGCCATTAAATACGCTAACACCAATTATATCGGTGGTTGAGGCATTTGACAATTGAATTGAAACTGGGGTATACGAAGTGGTACCAATTGGATAAACAACATTGGTAGCATTGTTCTGAATAGTTCTTCTTAACAATCCTGATCCATTTGTTACCACATAATTTGCTGCTGAACTTCCTGCTACAGTTGCGTTAACACTTAAAGTTAAACTATTATTTGACAATAATAAATTACCTGCTGTAAAGGTTAATCTATTGTTTACCAATAAGCCAAAGTTTAAATTAACACCACTAGCGTTGTTAATTACCAAGGTGTCAATATTAGTTAAGCCCTCGCCTGCTATTTGAGCAACAGATCCATTGTATTCAACATATGCTGATGAAGAATAAGTTCTTACACCTGCAACCTGAATATTTCCTGATATACCGCCAGTAGCAGAAATTCCAACTGGAGAGCCAACAATTAATCTAGTTCCGCTTTGGGTAGTAAAGTTTCCATTACCATTTAAAATTTCTGTTCCAAAATTAACCTTACCTCCAGTTTGTACTGTTACATTTCCTAAAGCAGTTAATGTACCTATCAAATTAGCAGTACCAGTAGAAGTAACAGTTATATTATTGTATGTTCCACTTACCGCAACATTGGTACTCACTATTAAATCTGAGATTACAGTAAAATTATTACCTGCGCTGTTAATAGAACCCGAAGGTGTAGTGATTGCAATTAAACCTGTAGATGAACCTATTGCAACAACTGCTGTAATTTGTGTTGAACTATTTACTACAAATGAACTTGCTGGTGTTCCATTAAAACTAACTGCTGAAGCACCTGTAAAATTAGTTCCATTAATAACAACACTTGTCCCAACTCCACCTGATGAAGGACTAAATGTGGTAATTGTTGGTAATTGTAACACCGTAAAGTTTGTGCCACTTGTACCTGTTCCACTTCCATTTACTATAGTTACCAATCCTGTAGTTGCTCCAGTAGGAACAAATGCAGAAATTGAGGTAGAACTATTTACGGTAAACGAAGTGTTAACTCCATTAAAGCGAACATTGCTTATGGCATTAAAGTTACTTCCATTAATTGTTACCAATGTACCAACTGCTCCTGAACTTGGAGTAAATGAACTTATTGTAGGTACACCATAAATGGTAAATGTATTTAAACTTACACCTGAACCAGCTGGGTTAATAACAGTAATATTTCCAGTTGCTAATGAATTACTTGGAGCAATAGCAGTAATGTTTGTTGAATTAATAATGGTAAAACTTGTAGCATTAATTCCATTAAACTGTACTTGGGTAGCAGTACTAAAATTAGTACCCAAAATACTAACTACAGTTCCAAAAGTACCAGCGCTTGGGCTAAATGAAGTAACTGTTGGCACTTGAATCACTGTTAATTGTGCAGTACTTGTACCAGTTCCATTGGCATTAGTAGCACTTAACACTCCAGTAGTAGCGCCAACTGGAATAGTTGTAGTAATGGTAGTATCGTTCACCACAGTAAATGTTGATTGCGAAACTCCATTAAAGAAATTAAGTGCAGTAGTTCCAGTAAAGTTTCTTCCAAAAATACTAACGTTAGCACCTACAGGACCCGCACTTGGAACAAATCTTGTAACCACAGGCGGTGCATTATTTTCCGTTACTGTTAAATAAATATTGGCAAGCGAGGTAGTTAACCCACTAACACCAACTGTTAATGCACTATTATTAACTGAGTTAATTGGCTGAGTAAACCAAACAGGTGAGGTAATAGTAGAGCCAGTTGTTTGGGTTGAAACTTTCAAGTTATTAGTTGTAGAAATAGCACCTAATAATGCTGGATCGTAATTATAAACCACATCATAATTATACGGTGCAGTTCCTCCACTAATGTCTACTCTTAAATATTGGTTTGCATTATTTCCAGAAGGTTGATTTGCTGGAGTTATACCTGTAAAATTTAATAGAGAAGCAGAGGTAGGAGAAGACGAACCCCAATTTATGGTTGCTACATTTCTTGAAGCAAATGTATAATTAACAGTGGTATTAGCTATTGGATTTGCAGATGCAATAGCTGCAGGGGGAATCATAGTAGGGTTAGCGTTTAATTGGATTGATCCAATTGTGTTTGCAAAACCAAACGCAGTTCCTCTAGTTGCACCTACATAATCTGTTGTTAAGTTATTTACACTAGCACCAGCTGCTGCTTTTCCAAAAACATACCAAACCTCTTGATTAGTAGACTGTAAATCTAAATTACCAACAGATGGATTAACAAATAAATTATTTAAATTTATAGAGATACTCATTTAAATACTTAAATTGCAATTCGACGTCGCCGAGCTCTCCGACACCCAGCGGGCGGGTCTGCGCTGCCGAGGGATCGGCTTCGTGTCTCAGTCGTTCCATCTGCTCAGCCAGCGCTCGGTCACCGAGAACGTGAT
>JBGSBN010000117.1:0-10622 GCA_041730515.1 Methylacidiphilales bacterium
GTGCAGCTATTTCAGCGCCAATTCCGCCTGTTAAAGTATCTTCGTGCAATACGATTGCTTTTCCTGTTTTTTTTACACTTTTTTCTACCGCAGCTTTATCCCAAGGTAATAAAGTTCTTAAGTCAATGATATCGGCATCAATATTATTTTCAGCGCAATGTTTTAAAGCCCAATGAACACCAGCACCATAAGTGATAATTGAAACTTCTTCACCTTCGCGAGCTATTCTGGCTGGCCCAATTTCCATCATGTAATAATCGTCAAAAACCTCTTCTTCTAATTCTACATTTCGGTATAAATTTTTATGTTCAAAAAACAGCACCGGATTTGGGTCATTGATGGCAGCGGTTAATAAACCTTTGGCATCGCTTGGAGTGGAAGGATAAACAATTTTTAAACCAGGAACATGGAAAAACCATGCTTCATTACTTTGTGAGTGGAAAGGCCCTGCGCCCATACCTGCGCCTGTTGGCATCCTAACTACCACATCGGCTTGTTGCCCCCAACGGTAGTAACTTTTAGCTAAATTATTTACAATTTGATTAAACCCTACACTCACAAAATCAGCAAATTGCATTTCTACCATTGCCTTCATTTTCTTAATGGCTAAGCCATATCCAGCACCTAAAATAGCACTTTCGCATAAAGGCGTATTTCTTACTCGGTCTTTGCCAAATTGCGCTACAAAACCTTGTGTAATTTTAAAAACTCCACCATAATCGGCAATGTCTTGTCCCATTAATACCAAGTTATCGTGCTTTTCCATGCTTTGACGCAAACCATCGCTAATGGCATCTACCAAACGTTTTTTTGATTTATTTTGACTAGCAGGTGGAGTAATTACATGTTGTAAATTTTCAAAATTACTGCTAGCAGGTAGCTCAATTGGTTTGTACACATCTGCTAGTTCAGTGGCTGTGTTTACAGTTACTTCAGGCTCATTTAGCACTTCTTCTACACCTAAATCTATTTCAGATTTTATCTCCGCTCTTATCTCGTTTATTAAATCGTAAGTTAAAACTTGTTGTTCTAATAAATAACGCTCGTAATTAACTACAGGGTCTTTTTTACCCCAAATTTCAAATAATTCTTGCGGAACATATTTTACTCCCGAAGCTTCTTCGTGTCCGCGCATTCTAAAAGTAATACACTCTAACAATATTGGACGAGGGTTTTTTCTGATAGATTCAGCCAAACCGCTAATGGTATCGTACACTTCTAAAATATTATTCCCGTCTATTCGGTAAGCTTCCATTCCGTATCCAACGCCTTTATCAACAAAACTTTTAAATTTAAATTGTTCATTGCTTGGTGTTGAAAGTCCGTAACCATTGTTTTCAATTAAAAATATTACGGGCAAACTCCAAACCGCTGCTGTATTCAAAGCTTCGTGAAAATCGCCTTCGCTTGCGCCACCATCGCCACTAAAAACTACGGTTACTTTTTTTTCTTTTTGTAATTTATTTGCTAGCGCAATACCATCGGCAACACCAAGCATGGCACCAAGGTGCGAAATCATGCCAACTATATGGTACTCGTTGGTTCCAAAATGAAAAGAACGCTCGCGGCCTTTACTAAAACCGTTTGCTTTTCCTTGCCATTGGCTAAATAATTTATTGAAAGGCATGTTACGACCAGTAAATACGCCTAAATTACGGTGCAAAGGTAAAATATACTCATCATTATGAAGCGCTTTAACGCAGCCTACACTTATAGCTTCTTGGCCAATTCCACTAAACCATTTGCTCACTTTTCCCTGACGAAGTAAAATTAACATTTTTTCTTCAATCATTCTGGGTTTTAAAATGGTTTTGTATAAATCAATTAAAACTTCGTTGCTATAATTTTTACGGTTATATTGTAACATACTTTTATGGTTTACTAAAGTGCGGGCGAAAATAGTAATAATGTTTTATTTGAAGGTATAAACTTTAGCAGGTTTTAAAGTATTTTTAAAGTTTGTAACTTTGTTGTTACTATTTTGCTAGAAAATTGAATCAATCTTACAACTCCATTATTATAACTGGCCCAACTGCTAGTGGCAAAACAGCTTTGGCTGTTAGGTTAGCTGCGGCAATAAATGGGGCTATTATCAGTGCCGATTCCAGACAAGTTTATAAAAATTTAAATATTGGAACTGGAAAGGATTTGTTTGAATATGAGGTAAATGGTAAAAAAATCCCTTATTATTTAATTGATGTGGCTGAGGTTGATACGCATTTTCATTTATATAATTTTATAACCCATTTTTTTGATGCATTTAAAACCATTGAAAGCCAAAAGCAACTACCTATTATTTGTGGTGGAACAGGTTTGTATTTAGATGCTGTTTTAAAAAAGTTAGAATTAGCTGCTATTCCAAATAATGTTGACTTAAGGAGCAAAATTGAAAACTGGAGTAAAGAGGAGTTAATTGAAAAATTAAATAGTTATGTAACAAAACCTGAAAAAGCCGATTTAAGCAGCCACAAACGTTTGGTTAGAGCTGTTGAAATAGCTGAATACCTAAATAACACCACCATTCCCAAAGTACCATTTGTTGATTTAAACCCAATTATTTTTGCGCTAGATTTACCAACTGAACTGCGCAGAAATAAAATTACAACAAGGTTAAAATACCGACTTGAAAATGGCATGATTGAAGAAGTGCAACAATTATTACAAACAGGAATCAGCCACGAACGATTGCAATTTTTAGGACTTGAGTATCAATATATTTCAAAGTATTTGTTGAACGAAATTACCTTTGATGAAATGTTTTTTAAATTAGAAACATCCATTCACCAATATGCCAAGCGCCAAATGACTTGGTTTAGGAAAATGGAACGCGAACAAAAAAAAATCCATTGGCTTGATGCTACAAAGAGCACAGAAGAAAATTTACAAGAAATATTAAAAGTTTTGAATTTTTAATAAGATTCTGCAACCTTATAGTTTTACTGATTGACTTATAGGTTAATCTCAATTTTAAAACAATATGAAAAAAACGTTTACAGTAATTATCTGTTTTTTGCTTTTAAGCAATTTACATGCACAATGGAGTTTAGTTGATAATTTTTCAATAAATTATTCAGACAATATAAATTATTTAGGAAACAGTAAAATTTGGCATTATTCATTCTTAAGCAGAACACTTACAGAATATTCAATTAATTTTGAGTTTGTTAAGGAAATTGATTTAACCGGAAATAAAATAAGTGAAATTAAACAAATCTATTTATTTGGTAGTGATACTATTTTTATAGGATGTACTAAAACAGTTGGAACAACCAAAAGAAATATAGTATCAAGTTTTGATGACGGTATTACTTTTAAAACAGATTATATTTTTAATAATTTGGATAGTTTTGCCAATGGTTGTTCGTTATTTTTTTTCAATTCAAGACAAGGCTATGTAAGAGCTTTAGGAAATATTTACACTACAAGTGATGCAGGCTTAACATGGGAATTGCAAAATAAATTTAATTCCAATTACAAATATGCAAATAATAGTACACCTTCTCCTTTAGCAGAGGATATGAGAAAAAATGGTACAGCAATAGATATATCAATAAGTGGCGCTCCTAGTTATGATTCTACCTTTTTAATTTATACCAATGACTATGGTAAAAATTGGTTTGATAAATTATTACCTAAAAGAGATTTTAGTAATGGCGCAAATAAAAATGGAGCTAGTATGATATTTTACAACGAACTTGTAACCCCTTTTGTGGGCTATACGAATGATAGTGGAAATACTATAGTTAGAGATACGTTCATGGATATTATAACTTCTATAAATTATATAGAACTTGAAAACGGTGATGGTTTTTATGTAGCTTGTACTCCATCGGGAACATTTATTAATGCCAATGCAGATAAAAATTGGACTAAGATAGATCAGATGAATTTTAATAAAGTTTTTTTTAGTAATAGAAAAAATGGTTTTGCAGTTGAAAAAGGATCGAATTTAAATGATTTAAAACTGTTTAAATATAGTGGTGAATTTAATGTAGGGGTTTTAGAAAATGTTGCTATTCCCAATACAATTTCTGTATTTCCAAACCCATCTAAAAATATTTTGAATATTGATGTTGAACAAGGTATTTTGGAAAAAGCAACAAGCATGAAAGTAGTTTCGGTTAACGGACAAATATTAAACTTGCCTAGTATAAACAAAACAATAGACATTAGTTATTTGAAACAAGGAGTTTATTGCTTAATAATTAACTCAGAAAAAGGTGTTTATAAAATAAATTTTGTTAAATAGTAGTAAATTTTATTACTCTTTAAGGCACAAAATTGTATTCATCCTTTAGTTGTTGTAAAGTTTTGGTTAATACATTTACATCCATTTTTATGTCAGTGTTAGGTCGGTTATTGTTGGCGTTTTTTGGCTGTTTTACTATGGTTGCTGCCACATCCATTCCTTTAATTATTCTACCAAAAACGGTATAAGCCCCATTTAAAAACGCGGCTCCAGCTGTTGGTAAAACTATGTAAAATTGTGAACCACTTGAGGCACGTAAAGGATTTATATCATCACTTAATCTCGCTGCACCAATGGCACCATAAGTATGCAAAAGTTTTTTATTGCTGGAGTCTATTTCTGCTGGAATGGTAAAACCTGGTCCGCCTGAACCATCGTTTGTTGGGTCAGCATCTTTCGAATTTGGATCGCCTCCTTGAATTACAAAATTAGTAACACAACGGTGAAAAGTGGTGTTGTCAAAAAAATTGGTATCGGCCAATGCTAAAAAGTTTGCTCTGTGCAAAGGCGTTTCCTTGTAAAGCCACATATACATGCTGCCAAAACTGGTTTTTATTTCTATAATTTTTTCTTTGGTGGTAGTATCTATGCTGTTATTAGTGTTGGTGGTTTTGCTCTCTTCTTTGCTACAACTGGTAAGCAAGGCAGCAAATAGGCAAATGGATAAAAAGTATTTCATAATTTTTTATTAATTAACAAATATATCATTTGAAACGAAAGTTTCCTTATTTTTAAAAGCCTAATGTAATTACCCAAATATTTTTTTATAAATACTTTAAAATAAATGTATTTTGCGAATCATAAGTTTTTTTAAAAGCTTATTAATTTACTGATATTCATATAGATGGAAAAAAATAAGAATAATTATGCCATTATTATGGCAGGTGGAGTAGGTAGCCGTTTTTGGCCAGCAAGTAGAAGTTCATATCCAAAACAATTTTTAGATATTTTAGGAACGGGTAAAACCTTGATGCAGCAAACTTATGATAGGTTTTTAAAAGCATTTTTACCTGAAAATATATTTATAGTTACCAATGTAGCATATATTCCATTGGTAAAGGAGCAGCTGCCCAATATGCCAGAAGACAGGATTTTAGGCGAGCCAACCGCTAAAAATACCGCTGCTTGTATAGCTTATGCCAGTGCTAAAATTCATAAATTAAATACACATGCTGCTTGTATAGTGGCGCCAAGCGATCATTTAATTTTAGATGAAGAAAAGTTTTTGAGCTATGTAGAACAGGCCATGAATTATGCTCACAAAAATCCATCGTTGGTTACTTTGGGAATTAGGCCAAGCAGACCTGACACTGGCTATGGTTATATTCAGTTTATTGAAGATACAGCAGTAGCTGATATTCATAAAGTGAAAACATTTACCGAAAAACCTAGCTTGGAAATTGCAAAAACGTTTATTGAAAGTGGCGATTTTCTCTGGAACGCAGGTATTTTTATTTGGTCAATTTCCTCTATCAAAAAAGCATTTAAGCAGCACTTACCTGAGCAGTACGATATTTTTGAAAACGCTGCACAAAATTTATTTTCCGAAAATGAGGCCGAAACCATTAGAACTTTTTACGAGCAATGCCGAAGCATTAGCATTGATTATGGCATAATGGAAAAAGCTGATAATGTATATGTTATACCTAGTGAATTTGGTTGGAGTGATTTGGGTACGTGGACATCTTTGTATGATATTATGCCGAAAGATGAAAACGGGAATGCTGTTAAAGGTAAAAATATCATGTTGTATGATGTAGAAAACTGTTTGATTAATAAAGCTGACTCAATGGTAAATAAAATCATTGCTATAAAATCGGTTAAAGATTTAATTATAGTAAATACTCCTGATGTACTTTTAATTTGCGATAAAAACCAAGAACAAGAAGTAAAACAAATAGCTACGGATATAAAAATTAAGTTTAACGAAAAATATTCGTAAGCTTATTATTTTAAAAAAGAATATTTGAACCATAAAGCGCATTTAAACATAGCTAATAATCTATTTTTCTATGTTCTATGTGGTTTTTATTTTATAAAAAATGTTTTGAATTACGTGTGTAATTGATTTAGTCTGCTACCTATTAGCAATTAATTTTTGTGCTCAAAATATAAAGAGGTTATCATTTTTGAGTTGGCCTATTTTTTCATGCTATCAATTTTAGAATTAGTGGAGTTTAAGTGCAATTTTTTTGGCTTTTAGCCAAGGGTAAATGGCTGTAAGCACTCCCAAAACTAAAATGGTAAAAAGTACAATTAAAGCATCGGTAATTACAAATTGAATAGGGTAGGCTATAGGCGATGATGGGTTTATTTTTATAAAACCAAAATATTGCTGAGCAAAGCAAATAATAAATCCCAAAACTAAACCAATAAAACCACCAACTGCGGCTATAAATAAGCTTTGCCATGCAAAAATATTTGCAATTTTACTAGCAGTTAAACCCATGCTGTGCAATATTTTTATCTCTCTGGTTTTTTCCATTACCAATAAATATAAGGTTCCTATGGTGTTAAAAATGGCTATAATTAAAATAAATAGGATGATTATGTAACTAATTAGTTTTTCGGTTTTTACTAGTTTATAAAATGCTTCTCGCTGTTCAAAGCGGGTTTTTACAGTAAATTTATTTCCTAAAATTGCCTGAAGTTGGGTTTGTACTTTAGTCAAATCATTGCTATTTTTTAGTTTAATTTCAATAGCACTTAGTTCGTTTTGTTTTTCTAATAATTGGGTTAAAAACCTTAACGGAACCAATATATATTTTCCATCAATATCGGGCTGTATGGCAAAAATACCTGCGGGAATTATCAAATCTCGGTTAAAGGCATTTTCAGGATTTATAAAATTAATTTCACCTTTTTTAGGTGCATAAATGCTCAAAAAGTTAAATTGATCTCCGGGATCAACACCTAATTGGTAAGCCAAAGCCTCGCCACAAAGCGCAAAGTTGGTATCACCATTTTGAATAATGGCTTCCCCTGCCTCAATACAAGTATCAAGGTGAATGGTTTTTAGGTAATTTTCATCTACAGCCTTGGCTGTGGCTATGGTTTCTTTATTGTTATAGCGCAGCAATACATTTTCTTCTAAAACTTTACTTGCAGTTTCTATTTCATTAATTTTACTGATAGCGCCAAAATTAATATCGCTTTGTTTAAAGGTTTTGGAATGAGTAGCGGTAATTTGAAGTTCTGCATCAAAATTACTGTACATTTTTGCAAATAAATTTTCGAAACCATTAAATACCGAAAGTATAATAATAAGTGCGCAAGTACCTATTATATAGCCTAATAAACTAATACTTGAAATTACTGTAACAGCATTATAAGTTCCGCTCTTTTTTTTAGAGAAGAAATACTTTTTTGCTATTTGAAAGGGTAACGACAAGTGGAAATTTTTAGGGCAATAATACAACCAATTTGAACATTTTATACCGCTTTGACGTGTTATTTAGTCCAATTTATTTTTTGCTCCCGAAAGCTTTCGGGAATAATACCATCTAATTCCGCCAATTGGCGGAACCATTGGCCTCCTGCTTATATGTTTGTAAATCAAAATGGTATTATTAAAGCAATTTTACTTTGTACTTAGCGGCCATTTTTTCTAATTGCTCTTTGCTTACATCATGAATATTTTCGTTGTTATGGTATTTTTCAACAGTGATTACATAAAGCAAATATTGGAATTTGGCAGCTAGTTTAAAATAAGGTTCCATTTCCCAGTTTAGGGTAAAAGCATTATCTACAAAAACCTTTGGCGTGCTTTCGCTCATGGCTTGCTCAGTTAAATTTTCGCATTGTTGGTATGCCAAATAGTTTTTGCTAAAATCAAAATGGTACTCGCCAGTTAGGTTATTTGTAAAATAATCATCTATTGCAAAAACAGGATATTTTCCTTCTTCACTCAATAGTTTGGCTAAACTGCTTTTGCCCGCGCCCGGCAAACCACGTAATAAAATTAATGCTTTGCTTTGCACTAAATGTTATTTGCTTTCGGTTGGAACAATTATTTTGGCAAACTCTGCGTTAGCCCAATTAGTCAAAAGCGTCATCTGTTCAGGAGATAAAGCAGCATTTTTATGAATTAAAGTATAGGAGCTTAAAGGCATTTCGTGTTCACTTACTTGCTCGGCTATTTCTTCCAATTTATGTTTTTGGCGTTTTTGTGTATAGGTTTTAAACTCCGAAAAATTTAACTCTTCTTTACCTTCATCTACATGGTGCTGCATCCAAAGGCCAAGAGGTTGAATATTGGTATACCAAGGGTAAGTAGTGTGGTTACTGTGGCAATCATAGCAACTAGTTTGAAGTATTTGATGCACATCGGTAGGAACATTTATAGCGTTTGTAATATCATTTTCAGATTTTTCCCAGCTTCCGTTTCTAGTTGGTCTTACAAATTGAAGAATTACTAAAATGGCTGCTAATGCAATGCCTATTTTTTTAAAATTTATTTTTTTCATGTGTGCGAATTGTAATTTATTTTATGACAAAACTTTTTAAAACTGTTTGGTTAAAGTTTGCGTAAATGCTGCTATCAAATATAAAATTTAATTTAAAACAATCACAAAAAATGAAAAAAGTAATCAAAACAGTAGCAATGGTGGTAAGTATTTTTGCTTTGTCACAAACCAATTTAGTAGCTCAAAATGTAGTAAATGTAGGCGGAGAAGCAATGTATCCTAAAAAAGATATTGTAGATAACGCAGTAAATTCAAAAGACCACACCACTTTGGTAGCGGCTGTAAAAGCAGCTGGTTTGGTAGAAACATTAAAAACAAAAGGACCGTTTACCGTATTTGCGCCAACCAATGCAGCTTTTGCAAAATTGCCAGCAGGCACCGTTGAAACTTTGGTAAAACCTGAAAACAAAGCTACCCTAACTAAAATATTAACTTACCATGTGGTAATGGGTAAAATTGATGCGAAAGAATTACGCAAATTAATAAAAGCAGGTAATGGTGTAGCTACTTTAAAAACAGTTAGTGGCGGTACTTTAATGGCTATGATGAATGGCGAAAACAATATTGTACTAAAAGACGAAAATGGAAATACTTCAAATATTTCTATTTACGATGTGTATCAATCAAATGGTGTAATACATGTTATTGATGCAGTAGTAACGCCAAAGGGCTAGTACCATTTTATAATTGTTAATGTAGTAAAAAACGGCTTCCATTTTTAAAAATGGAAGCCGTTTTTATCTGAATTTAGCCCAAATCAATAAATCATAATAAAGCTAATAATTGCAGGCGAGGACGCCTGCAATGGCAAAATTATTCAATTATGAAAACAAAAAGCGCAGGCAAATTTTCCGTAAAATAAAAAACCACATAAAACATAAAATCACTGCTTTTAAACTATGTTTCTACGTGCTATGTGGTTTAACTTTTGTACAATTGTTCTCGTCCGATACCTATCGGACTACGCTCGAATTGGCCAAAGATTTTATTTCTTTTTTAAAGCTAAAATAGAAAAATCGGTATTTACTTTTTTAATGGTATTGCTCAGTTTGCCTAAGCCAGTAATTTCCATTTCTACTACGTCTCCATCTTGTAACCATTGTGGTTTAAAGTTTTTATCGTTTAATAAACCTGTTCCATTTAGTTCTAAAAAGCAGCCTGTTCCCACAGTTCCGCTTCCTATTACATCGCCAGGTAAAATATCAACTCCATACGCGCAACGTTCTACTATTTCGGCAAAAGTCCAGTCCATATCGCTTACATTTCCTTCGCTTACCAATACGCCATTTACCCAACATTTCATGTTTAAGTTATAAGCATTTCCTACATGGTTTGGTTTTGCCGGAACTTTGTATGGTTCTAATTCGTCAGGTGTTACAAAATAAGGCCCAATCACAGTTGAGAAATCTTTTCCTTTTGCTGGTCCAAGATTTAGCAACATTTCTTCCATTTGCAATGTTCTGGCGCTCATGTCGTTCATAATCATATAACCTGCTATGTATTCATCAGCTTCATTAGCCTTAATGTTTCTACCTTTTTTTCCTATTACTATGGCAGCTTCTAATTCAAAATCAAGCTTTTGAAAGTGATCGGGCATGCAGTCAATTGCACCTGGTCCTTGGATGGCATTATGGTTGGTAAAATAAAAAATAGGGTATTGGTCAAACTCTTCTATCATTGGTACACCACGATTTCTGCGCGCAGCAGCCACGTGTTGTCTAAATGCATATCCATCGCGGCACGAAGTAGGTTGAGGAACGGGTGCTTCTAATACCACATCAGCTTCTAAAGTAAATGGTTTATCTACTTTGCCTAGTTTAATTTGAGCATCCCATTTTTTAGCTTTCTCCATTACTTGTTCGCCAGCAAACAAAAACTTGCGCATTTTGTCAGGAAACGAAGCATCT
>JBGSBN010000118.1:0-10605 GCA_041730515.1 Methylacidiphilales bacterium
CGGAAAACTATTTGTACTATCAAGTAAAAAGCGCATGCGTGATCAGCACGGTATCGCGATTTTGTGGGATGCACATTCTATCGCTTCGCAAGTGCCGCGTTTTTTTGAGGGGAGGTTGCCGATACCGATGTAAAACAAGTAATTGATATTTTAGGCATGTGGGGCGATTCGGTAGATAATATCCCTGGAATACCAGGAATTGGTGAAAAAACTGCTAAAGTTTTAGTTCAAAAATATGGCAGCATGGAAGGATTGTATGAACATACACATGAACTAAAAGGCAAGCAAAAAGAAAACGTTGAAAACTTTAAAGAACAAGCCTTTTTATCAAAAAGATTAGCCACCATTGATTTAAATGTGCCAATAGAATTTGATGAAAACGCATTGATTTTAGACCCACCAAACAAAGAAGCTTGCGAAGAATTATTTGCAAAATTGGAGTTTAAAACCATGGCTGCTCGTGTGTTTGGAACTCAAATTACTGTAGGAGGAACTACCTTTAGCTCCAACCAAAAAGCTGATGACAGTAAACAAGGTCCTGCAAATGGAGGATTTGATTTATTTAACCCTGCGCCAATAACAGCTTCAACACCAAGCAATAACGAAAGCGAATTACAACTTGATTTAACAGCCGAAGAAAGTACCACACCTAAAAACAATATTGAAAACACTGCACATATTTACGAGTTGGTAGATACAGCCGAAAAACAAGCAGCTTTATTGCAAACATTGTTGCAACAAAAAGAAATTTGTTTTGACACCGAAACCACTTCTTTAGAAACTTTGGATGCTGAAATTGTGGGTTTATCCTTTTCATTTGAGGCACATAAAGCCTATTACGTGCCCTTCACTACGAATTATGATGAGGCAAAAGCATTGTTAAATACTTTTAAACCAGTATTTGAAAGTGAAACTATTTGTAAAATTGGTCAAAATATAAAATACGATTTAGGCATTTTAAAGCAATACGATATTACTTTAAAAGGACCATTGTTTGATACCATGTTGGCTCATTATTTAATTGAACCCGATATGCGCCATGGCATGGATTACTTAAGTGGAATTTATTTAAACTATGAACCCGTTTCTATTACTACTTTAATTGGTAAAAAAGGAAAAGGCCAATTAAATATGCGCGATGTAGCCATTGAAAAAATTAAGGAATACGCAGCCGAAGATGCTGATATTACTTACCAATTGGCTCAAAAGTTAATGCCAGAAGTAATTGAAAAAGAAGCCAAACAATTATTAGATGAAATAGAAATTCCATTAATAAATGTGCTAAGCGAGATGGAACGAGAAGGGGTGAAAATTAATAAAGATTTTTTGGTTCAATACAGCAAAGAGTTGGAAACAGATATTGCAGCGCTTGAAAAACGTATTATTGAATTGGCCGGAAAACCGTTTAACATAGCCTCGCCAAAACAATTAGGCGAAATACTTTTCGACCATTTAAAACTTGACCCAAAAGCTAAAAAAACCAAAACTGGTCAATACCAAACAGGTGAAGATGTATTACAAAAATTAAGCGAGCACGAAATTATTCAATGTATTTTAGATGTACGTCAATTAAGCAAGCTAAAATCAACTTATGTAGATTCATTGCCTGAGTTAATTAATCCCAAAACAGGTCGAGTTCACACTTCGTTTAATCAAGCAGTGGCAGCCACTGGCAGGCTTTCAAGTACAAATCCAAATGTTCAAAATATTCCAATTAGAACCGATAAAGGAAAAGAAATTCGCAAAGCATTTATTCCACGTAATGAAGATTATGTGCTACTAAGTGCCGATTATTCACAAATAGAATTACGTATTATAGCTGCTATGGCTCACGAAGAAGTCATGATAGAAGCCTTTAAAAACAACTTAGATATTCATGCTGCAACTGCTGCCAAAGTTTATGGAATTCCATTAGAAGAAGTTACTGGTACCCAACGTAGAAATGCTAAAGCAGTGAACTTTGGAATTATCTACGGACAATCCGCCTTTGGTTTAGCTGAAAGTTTAGGCATTCCACGTAAGGAAGCAGCACAAATTATTGATGAATATTGGAAACAATATCCGCGTATAAAAACATACATGAGCGAAACCATAAACACTGCCAAAGAATATGGTTATGTAGAAACTTTAAAAGGACGCAGAAGGTATTTACGCGATATCAATTCGGCTAATTTTACAGTTCGAGGTTTTGCTGAACGAAATGCCATTAACGCTCCAATTCAAGGCAGCGCAGCCGATATGATTAAGATTGCTATGATTAACATTTTTGATAGGATGAAAAATTCGAAATCCGAAATTCAAAAATCGAAAATGATATTGCAAGTACATGATGAATTGTTGTTTGATGTGCACAAAGATGAAGTGGAAGCGATGAAAAAATTAGTGGTAGAAGAAATGGAAAATGCCATGCAAATAGCAGTTCCAATTAAAGCCGAAGTAGGTGTTGGCGAAAATTGGTTGGAAGCTCATTAGTGGTTATGGGGTTGATAAAGTAATTGGTTGAAAAGTTAATAGGTTAATAATAAAATGATGATGAAAAAAATTGCAGTAATAGCATTAACATTTATTTGCTTAAATGTATTTGCTCAAAAACATTTAATCGGAGTAAAATCAGGGCTGAACTTTTCAAATATTTATAATGATAATTCTGGCACAAAATACGAATACCAAACAGGTCTATCTGGAGGTTTAACTTATGAATTATTTTTCAAAAAGAACTTTTCATTAGGACTAGATATTATCTACAACGAGCGTGGTTTTAAAAGAGATATTTACCCAACTTTAAATAATGGTACTCCAACAGGTGAAAAAATAGCTGAAAGTTATAACAATAACTATTTTTCAATTCCAATTAAAGTTGGTTATACTTATGGCAGAAAAGTATTTGGTTTTGTAAACTTTGGAATATGTCCTTCCTTTCTTATAAATGCTAAAGCTTCCGCCATTTATTTTGATAAAAATGGAAATAATGCTGGCTCCGAAACAAAAGATTTTACAGAAAGAGTTTTAAAAGTTGATCTTGCCATTTTATCGGATGTTGGATTAGGATACAAACTAAAAAACAAATATTATTTTTACACCTCTGTTTCTAACCAAACAAGTTTTGGCCCTATTTACAATACTACTTTTTCTACCAACGAAGAAATTAAAAACTTTGGTTATATTTTTTCTGTTGGAGTCAAGGTAAATTTAGGCAAACAAGAAGATAAACAAAAGACTAACAAAACCAAGTAAACACAAATCTTAAGTACAGATATTAATTACAAATATGAATTTAAAATTACTCTCCTTTACTTTTTTACTTTTATTATTTTCATTTATAAATTCATATTCACAAAAAATATACAAAAAAGAATTTTACTTCAAAAAAGGTAAAGTAGTATTGGATGAAACTCAAAAAAATCAACTTGAAACTGACATTGATTCTATGAAAATAAACGATGATTGCATTTTTACAATCAATGGTTTTGCTGATAATGAAGGAAGTAGGAATAACAATATCAAATTAGCTTCAAAAAGAGCAGAGTTAGCAGCTAATTATTTGCGCTTGTTACAAATAGATTCCAATAGAATTATTAGTATTGGGGCTGGTCAAATTGGCGATTCATCTGAAGAATTTACTGTTTTTCAAAGAAATTTAAACAGAAAAATTGTTATTAGTTGCAACTGTATAAAAGGATTAAATAATTTTAAAAGACATTCTCAAACCACTCCTACAAAATTTGAAAACGATACCATTATTTATGCAAAAAATGGAACTCAATTAAAAATTAAAGAAGGTTCTTTTTATCCAATAAAAATTAAGGATGTAAAAATAACCATCAATGAAATTTTCTCTTTATGCGATTCAATACCAGATGAGTTAGAAACTGTTTCGGAAACAGGTGTTTGTTTGGCATCAGGAGGTATGGTGTTTCTTCAAGCAGAATATAAGAAAAAGCGTGCACGACTTAATGGTAAAGCAATGTTTGAAGTGAAAATTCCAGTTATAAAAAATGATACTTCCTTTAAATTTTTTATTGCAGTAAGGCAAAGAAATGGAAGATTTAGATGGAAGGAAAGAAAAGGAGAAATACTAAATGAAAACGGCAAAATATATTATGTATTTGAAACCAATACACTTGGTGGATTTAACGTGGATATGAAAATACCAGGTTGCAACATGAATGATTCCAACTTTTATACTTTAAAAACTTGGACACGATATAGTAGAGTTCGGTTTTACGTAAACAATCAATTTTCTTTTTTTACTGCTAGAGAAATTAAGTTCAGAAAATTTGCGATTCCTTCTAGTTTTAGCCCTGAAAACATCTATATTTCAGTATATGGAACTAGGTTTAATTGGAATTTTATTTTGTATGGAGCGGGCTACAGTTACATAACTCATAGAGTTTATAAACTTTCTGAAATGAAATACAAAAAACGGAGGAAAATGTATAAACTAAAATTCAAACATCTTGAATTGGGAGAACAAAAAAGACAGCAAGATCAAATAAAAAAAGCAATGAATTGTAAATAATTGTATTCGTATTTAAGCAGAAGTTAGCAATGGCGAAATTTGGTTGAAAGCACATTAGGTTTTTTTAGTTGTTGATTGTCATCTGGTAGGTTAAAATAATTTATCAGATAATCAAGCGATTTTCTATTCCTATTTGCTTGCCTTTGCGTTCGTTTAAAATATCTTTCAAATCAAATTCAGTAATGTCGTATTCATTGCAAAAATCTTTTTCTGTGAATAAAGCACCAATTGTATATTTCATGTTTTGATAGGCTTTATAAATCTTTTCTCTGTCTCTGTCATCGTTAAATTCGGTTTCTGAAGCTTCATGTAATGAATTTAATAATTCGAAAATTACTGGATTAGTTATTCCGCAAATTTGCGTGGCTTCATCATCGGTAAAACCACTTTTTTTTAGTTGAAGATAAACATTATAAATCTCTGCAAAATGGCTAATTTTACTAGTAAATGAATCTATAGGTTTGTTAATTGTAATATTCCAATACCTGTCTTTTTTTATTAGTTTTCTTAGCTTATAAGGAGGATATTCAAATTTATAATTGAGTAAATCTAACAATGCTTCATTGCCTGTATTATTTACACAATGAACTACAAAATAAAACTTGGTAAATCGTCCAAATATATCATCAAATTCATTGAATTGATATTCCAAATAAGGTTCTGTGCTTGTCAATAAATTGCTCAGTAATTCATTCACCACTTTAGCATCTTCTTTTGGAAGCATTTCTAAAATGGTTTGAAATTGTTCATGATTAACAATGAGCATTTCTTCATTTACGAAGGTAAAATTATGAATAGTGCTGTGAATAAATAGAAATATTTCATCATCGTCATTGTTAGGAACTAACATACGATTCAGCTTAATTTCAGTAAAATAATTGATATTGAAAATTGGCGATTCTTCTATCATGAATTGGAATTTATGGTTTAAATTTAATTACTCTTCATTAGGGGATTTATTTAGTTGTTTTCCAATTGAAAACAAAACAAGTTCGGCAATTCTTAATTTACTCATTTGATAATCTTTTGAAAGCATTAATTTCCTAATATCATCTAAAATACTGTCATTAATTTCTTGAAAATCTTTATGTTTTATTAGCCTTTTCAACAAATCAATATACTTAATGTAAATTGTTTCACTGTGTAATTTAACTTGATTTGCATACTCTGTGTTTTTAAAGAATTTGTAAATATTACTATCCCAAATTGCATATTCATTAGGGTTTATAAAATGAAGTAATTTGGATGTACCAACTAATGAATGGTTAAACATAGATTTCAATTTTGCCAAATCAGATTCTTTTATTGAAGTAGAATTATTCTTGATTTGATTAAGTATATCTCGAATTTCTTCTAAATTACCTTCATGTATTGTTAATATTTTAGGCATCCACGAGTAAGTAAAGCTAATACCAATAACAACATCCTTAACTTCTAAATTATCAATTTCTTTAAAGTAATTTATAAAATATGGGTATGTTTTTAAATAGGAATTTTGTCCATTGAAATTTATTGTTTTAGCCTTTTCAATTATTAATTCTATATCATAATTATCAATAATAGTTTCTAATGTTTCGTAGCTCATAATTTTTCTTTTTAAATTGTTCATTTATATGTTGTCAAAAGTAATTTGTTTACTCACTTTTCCTAATTGCATTTATTGTTGGCTTAAGCGGGTTATCGTTTCCATCAGTTTACTTTTTAACTCATAAATCTTCTGAATATTTGGGTCATTTATTTCATAAATATTTTCTAATTCAAATGCCATTTCAGCCCCTAATTTCTGCTCTTTGTTCCAATCTTTCCAAACACCTTCACAAGCTAAGTTGATAGCATAGCCATCTAATTCTCCAATCGTTTCGTTTATAAATACACCCAATTTTCCAAGTTGTTCATTATAATTATTTGGGGTTTGAGTTGTATTTATATTTATTATTTTAGCCATTGAATTGTTGCACAAAATTAAGTTGGCAGTTCCTACTTTTTGTAGTAACCAAATTTATTATGAACGAAAAAAAATCAGCACATGAAAGGTACTTAATAATTGATAATTTATTAACCAAAAATGCCAATCCTACTAAAGAATTTATTGCTAAAAAATGCGGTGTTTCGGTTAAAGCTATTGAAAAAGATTTTGACAAAATGCGCAATGATAATCAGCTAAATTTTTATGCACCTATAGTTCATAATCCAAAAGGAAATACTTATTACTATGCTGACCTTAATTTTTCAATCAATAAACTTGCATTGAAAAATGAAGATATTGATGCACTTAGAAATATGATGGTTATTTTAAAAAGATATGAACAACTTTCGTTATTGAAGCCATTAAAAGTTGTTATCAATAAAATAGAAGCATTGCAAAATATTTCAATTGCATCAAATGCGGAAGATATTTCAGAATTTATTCAAGTTGAAATCCCAAGTGAATCAAAAGGGTTGAATCATGTTACTGAATTATATAATGCCATCAAAAACCGTCTTACCATTAATTTTATTTACAATAGATTTAAAGCTAGTAAAGTTCATACTGTTGACCCATATTTAATAAAAGAATATAAGAACCGTTGGTACTTAACAGGATTTTATCACCAAGAAAATCGTTTTGCAACTTTTGCTTTAGAAGGAATTGAAGACTTGAAATTAAAAAATATTGAGTTTAAAATAAAGACAAACTTTTCAAGAACTGGTTACTTCAAACATGCATTCGGAATAACTGTTATTAATGAATATTTACCAGTGACGGTTATCTTGAAATTTAATCATAAACAAGGATTGTATATTAAATCACAACCAATTCACAAAACTCAGGAAATTATAAAAGACACTAAAAAAGAGCTAGTAATATCAATTACAGTAATTCCAACTTATGAATTAACAAGTCAAATTCTGAGTTATGGTAATGATGTAGAGGTTATGAAACCAAAAATTTTAAGAGAAAATATCAAATCTATTCTAACTAATAACTTAGCGAATTATAAATAAGGTTACCATTTAAGTTAAAAAAACATTTTATTTAACTTTTTCCCGGATAATGAAGAAATACAAATGTTCCTAAAACAAGAGCTAAACCTATTATGGTAGAAACAATTATAATTGGCGTTCTAATTGGATTATGTGCCTTCTTTTTAACTATTGGCACTGTTGATTTATTACTACCATTTTGAATAACTAAACTATCAGTTGCATTTTGTGCAGTTACAACAGTAAATGTGCTTGTAGTAAATAAAAGTAAGCTATAAATAACTAGCCTAAGCGAAAATGTCCCAATGAATTTCATAGTTTATAATTGTTAAACACAATAATAGTGAATTTTAAAAGGAAAATTTGACAAAATATAAGTTTAGTCCCATTAGGAAAACAAAGCGCCAACGAAACTTAACAGCAACTCAAAACTTCCATCCAAATTCAAAATTTCTTATCCATTATTCTGTGTTATTTTTTGCGTTAGCTAGCCCAAAATCTTTCGAAAAACGGAAATTGATTTTATCAGTTTACTCTTCTGTAAATTCATCTGAGGACTTCACCTCAGGTTTAAAATTATCGCAGTTTAATTCAATGGTTAAATCCGATTTTGGTGCAGGCCAAGTTTGAACTATTTCAGCTAATTTTTGATCTTGAATAGCCTTCATATAATTTCCAAAAATAGGCATTGCCATAGCAGAACCACTTCCCAAATCCATGCTTCTAAAATGAATTGCCCTATCCTCGAAACCGGTCCAAATACCTGTAGTTAAACTTGGAGTAATACCAATAAACCAACCATCGCTATAGTTTTGAGTGGTACCTGTTTTTCCGCCTACAGCACCCTGAACCCCATATTGATATTTTACTTTAGCTGCTGTTCCATGCGCAGTAACTCTTTCAAGCATTTTACACATTACATAACTCGTTTGTTCGCTCAAGGCTTCTCTACTTTCTACTTTAGGTTCATAAATTATATTTCCATTTTTATCGGTAATTTTCAATAAGTAATTTGGCTTAATCCAAACACCTCTATTGGCAAAAGTGCTAAAAGCACCTGTCATTTCATACACCGAAATATCTGCCGTTCCTAAAGCAGTGGCTGGGTATGGCCCCATAGCACTTTCAATGCCCATTTTTTTTGCAATATTTATTACTTGTTTTATGGCATCGGGACCCATACTTTTAAGCACTTGCAATGCAATTAAATTAACCGAAAACTGTAAACCTCTGTACATGGCCATATCTCCTGTTGTATATTGTTCATCGGCATTTCCTGGTTTATAGTCAGGGTAACCTTCAAATTGAACAGGCTTATTAGGATAAATAGTACAAGGTGAAGTGCCATTATCTACTGCCAAGGTGTACACAAAAGGTTTAAAGGTAGAACCAACCTGTCGCTTCGAATTTTGGTTTACGTGATCGTATTTAAAATATTTATAATTATTACCTCCAACCCAAGCTTTAATTTGTCCATTTCTAGGATCCATGCTCATCATACCACATTGCATAAAATATTTGTAGTATTTTAAACTATCTAATGGCGTCATCATGGTATCAATAACACCACGAGCAACACTGTAAACTTTCATTTTTACAATGGTGTTAAATTGCTTATCAATTTCCTCTTGACTTAAATTTTGCTCTTTACAAATTTTATACCTATCGCTTCGTTTCATGGCCATTTCAAGCAGTTCTTTGTGACTGCCCCAAGGTTCGCGGCCTTTCCAATGAGCGTAGAATTTTTTTTGCATGGTAGCCAAATGATTATTAACTGCTAATTCGGCCTGCGCCTGCATTTTAGCATTAATGGTGGTGTATATTTTCAAACCATCTTTGTATAAATTAAATCCATTTTCTTCGGCCCACTCCATTAATTCTATTCTTAAATGCTCTCTAAAATAAGTAGCCAAACCTTCGTTATGGTCATCTTCTTGGTAATTAAGCACTATTTCTTCTTTCTTAAATTTAGCAGCATTTCCCGCAGTTAAAAAACCGTTTTTTTGCATTTGGTTCAATACAGTATTACGTCTGTTTAAGGCATTGGCTGGATTTTTATTAGGATTAAATTTAGTAATGCCTTTAAGCATTCCTACCAATAGTGCAGCTTCGGGTGCATTTAAATCCTTAGGCGATTTTCCAAAAAACACCTTAGAGGCACTTCTAATACCAAATGCATTTCCTCCAAACTCCACCGTGTTAAAATACATGGTAAGAATCTCTTCCTTGGTATATCGTTGTTCTATCCTTATAGCTGTTATCCATTCTTGCAATTTGGTAACTACCTTTTGATGAAAGTGTTTGAAACGTTTACGAGGAAATAAATTTTTAGCCAACTGCTGCGTAATGGTACTTCCACCCTGCCTTCTTCCAATTAAATTGTAAACAATGATGGTAAACAAACGATTGTTATCAATACCGCTATGCTCATAAAAACGAATGTCTTCGGTTGCAATTAATGCATTGATTAATTGAGGACTCAATTCTTCAAAATTAGCATTACTTCTATTTTGCAAAAAGTATTTACCCATTAAAACGCCATCGCTAGTATAAACTTCGCTTGCCAATAAGGTTTTAGGGTTTTCTAACTCCTCTAATGGAGGTAATTTATAAGACTGAGGCACCCAATCCTTCCAAAGTATTACAATTAATAAAGTAAGAATAGCTATTCCGCAAAGTGCCGAAATCCATAGCCATTTAATGTACTTCATGTGTTTTTTATCGAAAATCTGTTGTATAAAACTCATTGGGGTTGTTTAACTGGTAGTTTTTTGTAAAAATTATTATACTTTTCTATCTGTTTATCGCGCATAATGTTTTTGTAATTATTTATCGAAATAACAAAATCAATATAAGGCTCAGTAATTTTTAGCTTATTAATAATTAAATTATTGGCAACAATTCCTTTGTAATAATCATCTGCCTTTTTTTGGTTTGGAAATTCCCTAACTAATAAATACTGATAACCTTCATTACTCACCATGGCATTAATTTTTAAATTATCATTCGATGCATAGGCTTCATTGTAACTATATATTTTTTCAACATAATCAGTAAAGTTAGCTTTCAAGTTTTTAACCGCTAGAATATAGTAATGTTTCTCGTTTGGTTCCAAATTAAAT
>JBGSBN010000119.1:0-10565 GCA_041730515.1 Methylacidiphilales bacterium
TTTCTTTTAAGTATGCCTCCAGCTTAAGTTTGGTAGTTTCTTTCAAACTTAAGTTGATGCTTTGTTTTGGAGCAATAATAATTTTTTGAAAAGCAAAATAAGGAATATTGTTTCGATAGGTAGTAGCTAAAATAATGGCTTCTTCGCCAACAGGTAAGTTAGTTGGCACGTCATCATCATAATTAAATGCGTAGGTACCATCCTTTTTTTTGAATCCGGGTAAAATAATATCTCGACTTTTAAAAATCAATCTGATATTGAAATTACCCAATTTGAAATCATCAGGAATTTTTACGAATAAAATAGTTGGTTTCAATTTTTGGGGAGGCATATCTATATTTACCCAGCCCATTGCAAGTATATTAAATCTATAATTAAGGTTTCTTTGTTCTTTAATTTTATTAGTTTCTTTTAACTTTTTGGCCTCGTTTTTTTGTTGAACTTCAAAGTTTTTTTGCAATGTTATTTTTCTGTTTTTCTCCAATTCTTCTTGTTCTTCTTTAGCTCGTTTTTCTTGTTCTGCTATTTCTTTCTTTTTCTTTTCGTATTGTTTAAATTTTTGCTCATACACAGCCAATGCTTTTTTGTAATCATTGCCTTCATAAGCAGGAGAAACAAAATAACTTTGTTCAATCATTTTACCTTTATCCACTCCTTTAAAAATAACTTTGTAAATACCTTCTTCATTGGTTTTTTCAAGCTTTACATCGTACCAAGTTTTATTCGCATCTTCTGGATTATAGCTACTTTTTTCACTAACTCTAAATTTTACATTTTGATATTGTTGTAGTTCAGGAAACATATCGTTTGTTTCAAAATCAATGCTTAGCAATCTTTCGGTATCGTCAGTGTATTCAATAGGTTTTTTGGGAACTTCTAATAATGGAACTTCCCTATTTTTATGTTCATCAAAAATAGGGCGGCTAATGGTTTTAGAAACACCGATTGGTTTATTTTTCTCATTAATATCCTTTGGATTAACCCAATTGATGTTTTGGTTTTCTGGATTAACTTCTCCTTAAAATAGCAACATGCTATCGTTTTTATTGTCTGTTGGAAACGATATTTGCAACGCTTTATTGCTGGCAATAAATATGTTTTCTCCGTTTGCAGTAGCATTGGTGTAAATCATGCCACCGGTTTGCAAAATTTTACCATTGCTTAAAGTGGTTAAATTGCCCATAACCATATCGGCTAATGTTAAAGCTTCTTTTAGTTCAAAGCTTATTATACCTGTAACAGCATTACCGTTTTTATCTACAAAACTATTATTAGGAATGCTAATTTTAGTTCCGTTTTTGCCTGTAATAAAGGTGTCGTTTACGTTGGTGATTTCAAAAACTTGAGTAGGCAAATTTTGATTAGTAAATACATTTTCTGATGCTTCAGTTTGTTTAGGAGCATTTTCTGAACAACTAATAGCAAAGGTTAAAAATAACAATAAAGCGATGGTAATTCTCATGGTTTTGGTTGTTAAAATGGTGGAATAAAATATAAATTATCTACAAAACGAAGATTGTTAAAAATTATTTCAGTAACAAACAGTTTATAAACTAAAAAGAAGTGACAGGTTTTAAAACATGTCACTTCTGGTATTGGCAATTTTAGCTAGTGCGGTTTTGAAAATCACACTTAATATTATTAGCATTTGTAATGCGAAAAAAATAATTCCTTTAAATATATTTATTCTTAAATATGAATGCTAAAAACGGATTGTAAATCCTTTAAATACATGATTCGTATTGTAAATCCGAACCAGCGGAGTAAAAAGTTTTTAAAACCTGTCACATCTGATGCTGGTAATTTTCGGCTGATACATTTAATAAATTTTTTTAATCTTTTAAAATAGGGCGCATCCCTATAAAATCTAGACAAAGCAACCAAAATAAAGGAAAGGTATTTGTTAACTCAGGAAGATGCTTACAACATGACTTAATGGCTTTAATGTTTGGCTAAAGCAAAATGATGTTTTATTTAAACCACGCACTAAAGGGCGTGGAAATGGATGCTCTTAATCAATAATTTTTAACACTGTAAATTTTTCAAACCGATGCCATCGCTTTAAGCGATGGCATCGGTTATGCAAGGTAAACGATCAACGGTAAACGGTAAACGATCAACGAACATCCATTACATTTTCTGAATAGTAACCCTTCTTTTTTCTTTTAATTCTTTAAAATGTGTTGGGGTTAAACCTGTCTCTTTTTTAAACTGGTTTGAAAGATGTGCAGCACTGCTATAATGCAGTTTATGAGCTATTTCTGTAAGGGTATCTTCCCCAAAAATAATTAATTCCTTAATACGTTCAATTTTTAAAGCTATTACAAATTGTGCAATAGTAGTGGCTTCTACCTCTGAAAAAAAATTAGCCAAATAAGTATAATTATGATTCAATTTTTCACTTAATAATACTGAGAAATTTACATTTGGCTTCTCGTCAGAGTTATAAACATAATCAATGGCAACAGCTCTAATTTTTTCAATGATAATGCCTTTTTTTTTCTCTAATAATTCTAATCCTACAGTTTTGAGTTTATTGTTTAATTGTTGCTTTTTAAAGTCCGAAACATCATCAATAGTTTCTATTTCGCCTAATTCTACTTTTATTGCAGCTATGTTAAGTTCTTCCAAAGCTTCTTTCACAAATGCTTTGCAGCTTTCACAAGCCATGTTCTTTATGTAAATTTTCATAAATTGTTTTGGAATAATAAAAGTACCTAGCGAAGAATCCGCAAGTCTATAAACTTTTAATGTACTAATATTATTTTGAGGGGGGGGGATTTTCTTTCGGATTAAGTTGAAATGATTAACTTATGCATTCCGATTTTGACAAATATAGACTTTTTAATCACATTAGCATTATATAATATAATTATTAAATTAACCAGCTAACAAACTTTAGAATTAACCAATTAAAAAAAGTGCGAAGTGCGGAGTGTTGATTGCGGAGTAAAAATCAATCATAAAATCCCGTTGGCTTTAGCCAATTAAAAAAAAGTGCGAAGTGCGGAATGTTGATTGCGGAGTAAAAATCAATCATAAAATCCCATTGGCTTTAGCCAATTAAAAAAGTACGAATTTCGGAATGCGAAGTAAAAATCAATTATAAAATTCTATTGGCTTTAGCCAATTAAAAAAACAAACTGCCTATAAATCAATTGCCGTTGGCTTTAGCCAACGGAAAAAGGAAATAAAATTAAATTGGCTTTAGCCAGAATTAGCATAAAAAAAACATTAGAATCAACCATCCAACAATTCAACCATCCAACAATATAACAATCCAACTAATCTCCAAATTGCTAAATCAACAAATCACTAAATCAACAAATCAACAAATCACTAAATAAAACAAAAAGCTAATAACATGTTGAAAACAGCCTTGTTTAAAGCCGTAATTTGCAGCCGTGGATTATTTAAGTTTGTTAAACCCAAGTCAGCGCGCAGCTGTTGAAAATACCAAAGGCCCTGTTATGATTGTAGCAGGTGCAGGCTCTGGAAAAACGCGTGTGCTTACTTATCGTGTTGCTCATATTTTAAAAGAAGGTGTAGATGCCTTTAATATATTATCGCTCACCTTTACCAATAAAGCTAGTAAAGAAATGCGCGAACGTATTCATTCAGTAGTAGGTAGCGAAGCCCGTAACCTTTGGATGGGTACTTTTCATAGTATTTTTGCACGTATTTTACGCGTAGAAAGTGAGCGCATTGGTTATCCTCGTAATTTTACCATTTACGATACAGATGATGCCAAAAGTTTACTTAAAACCATAGTAAAAGAATTAGGATTAGACGATAAATTATACAAACCTGCGGGAGTGTTAGGACGAATTTCAGCTGCTAAAAATGCTTTGGTTAATGCTGGAGAATACATGGCAAACGATGAAAATACTTCGTTTGATGAAAGCAGCGGAAGACCCATGTTTGGTAAAATTTTCCAAATGTATCAAGACCGTTGTTTCAAAGCCAGCGCTATGGATTTTGATGATTTATTGCTTAAAACTTTTGAATTATTTAAAAATCATCCTGATGTATTGCATAAATACCAACACCAGTTTAAGTATATTATGGTGGATGAGTTTCAAGATACCAACCAAGCGCAGTATGCCATTATAAAAAAACTGGCAGCAGTTCATCAAAACATTGCTGTGGTAGGCGATGATGCGCAAAGTATTTATGCCTTTAGGGGTGCAACTATTGCCAATATATTGGGCTTTCAGCGCGATTTTAGCGATACCCAAGTTTTTAAATTAGAGCAAAATTACCGCAGTTCTCAAACCATTGTAGAAGCAGCAGGTGGGTTGATTAAATTAAACAAAGACCAAATTCCTAAAAAGGTTTTTACAACCAATGATGTTGGTGAAAAAATTAAAGTTTTACGCGCTTTAACCGATAATGAAGAAGGTCGTATGGTGGCAAGTTCTATTTTTCAAGAAAAAATGAACGCTCATATTGCTAATAAAGATTTTGCCATTTTATACAGAACTAATGCACAAAGTCGTTCGCTAGAGGAAGCTTTGCGTAAAATGAATATTCCTTATCGCATTTATGGCGGTTTGAGTTTTTACCACAGAAAAGAAATTAAAGATATTTTAGCCTATTTACGTTTGGTTTTAAATACCAATGATGAAGAGGCATTGAAACGCATAATTAACTATCCTACTCGAGGAATTGGTAAAACTACCATGGATAAAGTAATGATAGTTGCTTCTGAAAATAATATCAGTTTATTTGAAACTTTGGAGCGTGCGCGCGAGTTTCAAATAAAAGGCTATGATGTATTGGGCGATTTTGTTTTAATGATTCGTAGTTTCCAAACCATGCTCAAAAAACCTGCTTATGATGTAGCCATGCATTTAGCTAAACAAACGGGTTTATTAAAATCTCTTTATGAAGATAAAACGGTAGAAGGAATTGCTCGTTATGAAAATATTGAGGAGTTGTTGAATGGCTTGAAAGAGTTCAGCGTGGATGATAGTGTAGACGAAGATGGTGTTCAAAAATACGGCATATTGGAAGAGTATATGGCCGATATTGCTCTTTTAACCGATTCGGACAAGGAAGATCCAAACGATAACGATAAAGTTACCATGATGACTATTCATGCTTCAAAAGGTTTGGAATTTAAAAATGTATATATAGTAGGTTTAGAGGAAAATCTTTTTCCATCTCAATTATCGCTCAATAGCCGCCAAGAGTTAGAAGAAGAAAGAAGACTATTTTATGTGGCCATTACGCGTGCCATGAATAAATTGACACTTTCATTTGCTAGCAGTAGGTTTAAATTTGGTAATATTACCAATGCGGAACCTAGCCGTTTTTTAAGTGAATTGGATCCTAAGTTTTTACAGTTTGATGCTATTTTTAGTAAAGGCAATAGCAATGTGCAAAGCAAACCTACGGTTCAAACATCTAGGTTTGGTAAGCCACTTTCACCAACAGCAAAAACGCCTCCAAGTACTGTGGGCCAAAGGTTTAATACACCAACCAAACCCACAGCCACTCCGCCACCAGCAGTGGACCCAAATTTTGTGGGTGATGACACAAAAAATATTCAACTTAATCAGCGAGTAGAACATCAAAGATTTGGATTTGGAACGGTGGTAAGTTTAGATGGGATTGGAGACAATAGAAAAGCAGAAATTGAGTTTGAACAATTTGGAAAAAAAATGATTGTTTTAAAATTTGCCAAACTAAAATTACTGTAAAACTTTTAAAATAAGTTTTCCACCGCTTTAGTAGCTGTTTATCATAGATTACTAAAACGTAATTCACTTTTTATTAAATAATGTTGATACCTATCTTGGTTTTGTTTACATTGCGACATTATATTTGAATAACAAAAATATATAAATGCAGTCGGAAGTTAATATTTGGTCATTAGTTAAAAGTTTATTACACAGGAACAACTGTGTGATAGTTCCCAACTTGGGAGGATTTTTGGCGCACCAACAAAGTGCTACCATCGATCCGCTTTCCTTGTTGATAACTCCACCAAGTAAACACATTACTTTCAATGTTCAGTTAACACTTAATGATGGATTATTGGCCACCAAAATTGCCGATTATTTAAAAATTAGCTATAGCGATGCCATTAAGATTATTGACGTTGAAATTTCAAACTTCCATCAAACACTAAAAAATAATAGCCAATACCATATTGAAGGTTTAGGAAACTTTGAATTAACTGAATCTAAAAACTTAGTGTTTAGTCCTGATAAGAATGCCAATTTCCTAACCAATTCCTATGGTTTAGAGTCTGTTAGGTTCAGTTTTGTTGGTCAACTTAAAACAGCAAAAATAATTCATAAAACCAACGTGGTAAATGGTCCTAATTTACCAGATTTAGCTGCAACCAATGAAGAATTAGCCGAAACAAGTAGTGAATTAAATCCGAACACTAAAAGGGTAAAAAGACGAAGAAACAACTTAGCATTTTCATTAATTGGAACTGTTTTGTTTTTAGTTTTAGGCTTAAATGCCTATATATTTTTACAAGAAGGTAATTTAACTCCAGTAAGAAATAAATTCAATGAATTGGATTTGGGTTTAAAAATTTCATCGCTTACTAGTATTTTTAATACTGATAATAACGATGCTGCGCTTCCAATAAATCCCGAAAATATTTTAAAAATTTATACAGCCAACAACAGTCCAAAAGAATTTGGTTTTAAAACTGAGTTATTTGAAAATAACAATCATATAGACCAAGTTGATACTACAAGTGTTTTAGAAGAATTAGGTAATGAAATCCAACAACCAATTCAAGCTGAAGAAAATGCAGTTGTTGAAGAAAGTTCAAACGAGCAAATAGGCCACGCTTATCATATCATTGCCGGTGCATTTAAAAGTAAAAACAAAGCAAGTAAATTATTAAGCGAACTGTATAATGATGGTTTTCCAAATGCTACAATTATAGAAAACCCAAATGCATCTTCCAAAAAATTAAAGTATTTTGTTTCATACAACAATTTTTCTTTATTGAATGAAACAACCTCTGAGTTAGAAAAAATTAACGAATACGAAAATCCAGATGCTTGGATTTTTGAGGTTAAATAATTGAATTAATTCTTTTTCTTTTCGTTATAATTGCCATAAATGAGCGCAGTAGAAACCACAGATAACGATAATATTACCTTTAATCTTGCTAGCGATTTAGTAAAAAATACCAATATCAGTATGTTTTTAACTGGTAAGGCTGGTACAGGTAAAACTACTTTTTTAAAACATATTCAAAACTCATGCAACAAGCGCATGGTTATAGTTGCACCTACAGGTGTAGCTGCTATTAATGCCGGTGGAGTTACCATGCATTCGTTTTTTCAATTGCCTTTTTTACCGTTTATTAAAGAAGCAAATCATGGTTTTGGCCAGGTAGAATGCGTAAACAGGTATACCCATTTTAAAAATGTAAAATTTAATCGCGAAAAAATTGATTTACTCAATGAACTTGATCTTTTAATTATTGATGAAGTAAGTATGCTTCGGGTAGATATGGTTGATTGTATTGACGAAACACTTAAATATTATCGAAGAAATCAGTTGCCATTTGGTGGCGTTCAGGTATTGTTTATTGGCGATATGTTTCAGTTACCGCCAGTAACCAGCGATAATGAGTGGACACTTTTAAGTCAGTATTATAAAAGTCCGTTCTTTTTTAGTTCGGAAGTTTACCAACAGTTAAATCCTGCTCATTTAGAACTCAATAAAATTTATCGTCAAAAAGAAGAGCGTTTTATTAATTTGCTGAATAATATTAGGCATAATAATATGGATGATTACGATTTTGAATTACTGCAAGAACGTTATGATCCCGAAGCTGCAAGGTATGTAGATGGTTTAATAACTTTAACTACTCATAATAGAACAGCAGATAATATTAACCAACAAAAGTTGGCCGAAATTGAATCTGAACCAATAGTATTTGAAGGAGAAATAAATGGTGATTTTAATGAAAAGTCGTTACCAGCCGAAAAATCGCTACAATTAAAAAATGGCGCTCAAATTATGTTTATTAAAAACGACATTGAGAAACGCTATTTTAATGGAAAATTGGCCAAAATAAAAAGCATAGCTAAGGATGAAATTATAGTAGAGTTTGAAAGTGGTTCTGAATTAAAAATTGAGCGAGAAACTTGGCGTAATATTAGGTATAATTTAAACCGAGACGAAAATCAAATAGAGGAGGAGGAGATAGGAAGTTTTAAGCAGTTTCCAATTAGATTGGCTTGGGCAATTACCATTCATAAAAGTCAAGGTTTAACTTTAGATAGACTTGCTATTGATGCTGGTGCTTCGTTTGCTGCAGGGCAAGTTTATGTGGCTTTAAGTAGGTGCCGAACTTTTGATGGATTAACGCTTTTGAGCAGAATTTACCAAAACAGTATTTTAAGCGATGATAGAATTGTTCAGTTTTCTCTAAAACAATCAAGCGAACAAGCTTTAATGGATGGATTGGATTCAGCTAAGTTTGAATATGGATTAAGCCAGCTTTACAAAACCTTTGATTTACGAAAAGTGGTTCAGGAATATACTGTTTTTGAGGCATTTACTGCCACTAAACAAATTCCAGATAAAGAAGAAACCATGCAGCATTTAAACGCTATTATCAGGAATTTAAATGAGCACAGAATTGTGGCAGATAAATTTAAAATTAGGGTAGAGGAAATTATTAAACAAAATCCAATTGATGCAAATTTGTTAAGCGAAAGGGTAAAAAGTGCTAAAACTTATTTTGCTAAAAAAATATTGGATGATGCCTTTAAACCATTGCAAAGCATAGAAACCAATTTAAAACCTAAGCAAAAAACAAAACAATTTATTACGAACTTACAAAAAGTAAAATCGTTTACTTGGAAACGTATTCACGATATAGAAACCGCTACTTTAGGCTCGTTTGATATTAGTATAGAAGCCATTGATAAACCAAACGATATAGCTGAAACCATTAATCAAAAAGTAGTTAAAGTAAATTCGAAGGAAGAAAGTTTAAAGCTTTACAATGAGGGTAAAACCATTGAAGAAATTGCTGCATTTAGAGGTATGGCGGTTTCTACAATTGGCGGTCATTTGGCTCATTATGTTGATTTAGGTGAATTAAACGCACTTGATTTTGTAAGTGTGGAAACCATTGAAATGGTAAAAAAATTATTAGCAGATGGAAAAGAAAGGTTTGGTGAATTAAAGGCAGATTTGCCTCCTGAAGTTACTTTTGACCAAATTAGAATGGCCGTAGCTTATTTGAAAAATACTAAAACTTAAATTCTGAATTAATTTTATAATGATTATTTTATTAAATTATGTGAATTATTTTATAATTTTGTGTAATTATAAATTATTTTACGTTTAATATTTTGTAAAAATCTAATCATTTTATTTCTAAATATGTTATAATATCAAAATTTTATAACTATATTTGTACTTCACATTTTTAATAAAAATATTATGACCTTAATAAAAGTAGAACGATTTTTACATTTAAACGATTGTGAGATAGCACGAGTTTTTATAAATGGCGAACATTATTGCTATAGTGTAGAGGATATTTCAAGGACAACAAAAATCGAAAATCAAAAATGTATTCCTGATGGTATTTATGACTTAGGTACTACAACTACTCGAGAAATAAAAATATCAAGTATTTATAAGCATGAAATGTTAAGTATTAATGGTATACCGGAAATGGAAAACACTTTATTTCATTTTGGCTTTTTAGTAAGTCCAACCACCCATTTTTTTATTTTAGGAGATAAAATTGGTTTGGTAAAAGGAAAAGAAGGCTTGCTCTCATCTAAGGCTACCTATTTCCAGTTTCACAGATTGGTATTCGAAAAAATAAAGTCAGGTTCTCAAAAAATTGAATTTACTACTATTTAGTAATAAGGAAATTCAATAAATAACTCACTAAAATATTCAAAAAATAAAAAGCTGTAGCAATACAGCTTTTTCGTTTATGGCAATAGGTAAAAATACGCATTTTTACCTTTGCTAATAAAATCAATATTGTTGTTTGTATAAAATAAAAAGCCCCAAAATTTTGGGGCTTTTTATTTTTTATTTTATTTAAAAATTAGTTGCTTGCTTGTGTAGCGTATGCCTCAGTTGGAATGCAAGCACAAACCAAGTTTCTATCGCCATAAGTATCATTAATTCTACCTACACTTGGCCAAAACTTTGCAGCTCTATAATAAAAGAAACAAATATTAGTAATATTTATAGATTTATAAAATAACCGAACAATTTAAATGAGAAATAATTGATCTTTTTATAATTGTTTAAAAAAAGGAAAGACAAACAAATAATCTTTTTCCTACTACATAAACAAATAAAAAAGCACAAAAACAATCAGAGAAATAAATATTTTTGTTGATTGAATCGCTAATTGTGAAGCGTTTTATTCTTTTTGTTTTTTTAAAAGCAATGAATTAAAATATTAAATAATCTGATTTATAAAATAATGAGGCGATTTAAATAAGAAAAAAATTGATCTTTTTTTAATTTGAAGAAATGGTCAGAATTTTGGTTTTTTTTTTAAAGGGTTTAGTATAAACACATTATCTTATTCTTGT
>JBGSBN010000120.1:0-10564 GCA_041730515.1 Methylacidiphilales bacterium
GATCAACTACCACATTATCAAGCTCAATATATTTTCCTGAATAAATTTTGGTATTAATCCAAAAACCACAAACTCCAATTGGCTTTTGTTTGGTATAAAAGACAGCTTGCTTGTAATTCAGTTTAATCATATCCTTCAACATGTTGGAATATTCATCAAACGTGACTTCAGGGCTTAGCTGGCAAATTAATTGGTATTGAGGCAACATTTTCTCAATTGTTTCAATTGTTTTGATTTCTTCTAAATTCATTTTTTTAAAAAATAATCAATGGCTAAATCATAACTTTTTAAACCAAAACCAGTAATTGTTCCAACACAATTTTTACTCATAAAAGAAATATGCCTATATTCCTCTCTAGCAAAAATATTGCTAATATGAACCTCAACTACTTTTACATCTATAGCAGCAATTGCATCGGCAATGGCTACCGATGTATGTGTATAACCGCCTGCATTTAAAATAATTCCGTCAATTTTTGTACTAATTTTTTTATTAATTTCATGAAGTTTATTTATAATTTCACCCTCCACATTACTTTGGTAATATTCAAGCTCAGCCATTGATTTATAAGTACTTTCAAGAGAATTGAAATATGTTTCAAAGGTGCTTGAACCATACAAATTAGGCTCACGAGTGCCTAATAAATTTAAATTTGGACCATTAATGATAATAAGTTTCACAGTTTTAAGTTTATTTTTAAAAATATTTTATATACTTTTGCCGCAACAATATATATAAATTCAATTATATGAAAAAAATATTTACAATTATATCAACTGTTTTATTGGTAACAAATCTTGTGGTTGCACAAAATTTTTCAATAGTTCCAAAAGTTGGAAAGGGTCAAGCATCTACTTTAAAAGATAAAGTTGAAATAAAATACAATTTCACAAACAGTTCTTTAGATGCAACTGATAGCGTATTTTCTTGGGAGCTAATTGAAATTACCATGCCAAGTACTTGGACTGCTCAAATTTGTGATCCATTTGCCTGCTTAGAGGGTAGTGGAACTTTAGGCTTTAAAAGCAGTTATGTTTTAACTAATTCGATGGGCAGTAATACAGGTACATTTATACTTGATTTTTTCTCGAATGGCAATTCAGGCTCAGGTGTTATGAAGGTAGTAATTAAAAGTGTTAAAACTGGCTATACTGATACTATTACTGCTGAAGGAAAAGTTTGGCCTGTAGCCGTTAAAGAAACAGTAAAACAAAACAAAGAATTTTCGTTTTACCCTAATCCTGCTAAAGATGAGTTGGTTTTAAAATATAACTCAAAAGAAAATATTCAAGTTGAAATATTTAATATTTTAGGAAGCAAAGTGAAGTCTTTCAATTTATTTGGTGGTCAAACTAGTATCAATATTTCAGACTTAGAAAATGGAATTTATTTTTTACGTTTTAAAGATGACGGAAAAACTATTTCTAAAACGTTTACCAAAAACTAAATTTATGATATCAAAAAAAACCAAACCTTTATTGGTTTGGTTTTTTTTTGCCATTTTTAAACCAAAAACAAACAAATCCATTATTTTTTTCGTAAATAATTTAACATGAACTATTTAGAATATAAAACCTTATTAAACAATTTGATGGCAGTAGGAAAAACTACAGGAAGTGATCAGTCTGAAGCCATGATACATTATGCAGAATTGAATATACAACGAATGAAAAGACTGGATAAAACTACCGTTCTATCTGAGGATTGGAGTTCATTTTTAGCTAAGATTAATACCAAGCTTAAATGGGTAGTTTTAACAGAGGGTTGGTGTGGCGATGCTGCACAAATAGTTCCTGTAATCAATAAAATTGCGGAGGAATCGAATGGGAAAATTGAATTAGAATTATTACTAAGGGATGAAAACCTAGCCCTAATGGATCGTTATTTAACCAACGGTGGAAGGGCTATTCCTAAATTGATTTGTTATAATGAAAATAATGAGGAGTTGTGGAATTGGGGGCCACGACCAAAAGAAGCACAAAAATATATAGATCAATTAAAGGCCGAAGGTGCTGATTTGACAAAGATAAAAACCGACCTACATTTATGGTATACCAAAAATAAAACGGTGGACACCCAAAATGAAATAATGAGTATGTTTTCGTCAACTCAAAATTAAATCAAAATTTACTAAAACTTCTATTTAAATGGCTGTATTATTGCAGCCATTTTTATTTTATAACATTCTCCATGAAATTATTATTAAGCTACCTAGGTAGGTATAAAAAACTGGTTATTATTTCTATTTTATTCGCAATTGTAAACCAAGTTTTTTCTTTGCTAGATCCAATTATTTTTGGAAAATTAATTGGCAACTATGCTTCAAATCCCCAGAATTACACTTTCGACAGCTTTATAACAGGCGCAGGAATGCTAATTTTAGCTGCAATTAGCGTGGCTATGGTTAGCCGAATTGCCAAAGCTTTTCAAGATTATTTTGTTAGTTTGGTAATTCAAAGTTTAGGTGCAGATATGTACACAGATGGATTAAAACACACCCTTCAAGTTTCGTTTAGTCAATTTGAAGACCAACGAAGTGGAGAAACCTTAAATATTTTACAAAAGGTTAGAACTGATGTAGAAAAATTTATTTCTATATTTATCAATGTGCTTTTCTTTTCAGTGGTAGGTATTGTATTTGTAATTATTTACGCTATTCAGGTAAATTCAATGCTTATCGTTGTTTATTTAGTTTCAAGTGGAATTTTAGCTGTTATTACCAATTATTTATCAAAAAAAATTAAAAAAGTTCAAACTACCATAGTAGCCGAAACTAAGCAATTAGCTGGAACTACTACTGAAAGTTTGCGCAATATTGAATTAGTTAAAAGTTTGGGTTTAACTACTCAAGAAACTCACCGTTTGCAAATTTCGACCAAAAAGATTTTGCAATTAGAGTTAAAAAAGGTTCGTAGCATTCGAAGTATTTCCTTTATACAAGGTACGTTTGTGAACTTTTTGCGACAATCAATCATGTTTTTTTTATTGTATTTGGTATTTAAAGAAGAGCTAGTGGTGGCTCAAATTATTACTTTACAATTTTTCTCTTTCTTTATTTTTAATCCATTGCAAGAAATGGGAAATGTAATTTTAAGTTATCGCGAGGCAGAGGCATCGTTGAATAATTTTAAGAAAATATTAGAAACGCCAATAGAAGTAAAACCAACCAATCCAAAGCAATTAAATGATATAGAAACCATGCGATTTGAAAAGGTCGCATTTCAGCACAGGTCTTCTTCTTACAAGGCTTTAAGCAATATTTCGTTTACTGTAAATAGGGGTGAAACCATCGCATTTGTTGGGCCAAGTGGTAGCGGAAAAAGCACTTTGGTAAAATTATTAGTTGGATTATACACGCCTTTGGAAGGAAATGTAGTTTACAATAATATTAATTATAACGAAATAGAAATTGACGAATTACGGTCACAATTAGGTTTTGTTACTCAAGACACCCAATTATTTAGCGGAACAATCAAAGAAAATTTACTGTTTGTAAAGCCAAATGCAACTAATGAACAAATAAATGAAGCATTGGAAAGGGCTAGCTGTAATAATCTTTTAGAAAGAAGTGAAAATGGATTAAATACCGTTATTGGCGAAGGTGGAATGAAATTAAGTGGTGGCGAAAAACAACGTTTATCCATTGCCAGGGCGCTACTTCGCAAACCTAAATTATTGGTTTTTGATGAAGCTACATCTGCATTAGATTCTATAACCGAAGAAGAAATTACCAATACCATTCAACAAATAGGAACAAGAAAAGAGCAAATTACAGTGCTAATTGCACATAGATTATCTACCATTATGCATGCTGATAAAATATTTGTACTTGAAAAAGGCGAAATTATCGAAACAGGTAAACACGAAGAACTATTAACCGAAAAAGGACTTTATTATGCCATGTGGCGCCAACAAATAGGCGAACGTAAGCAGGTGAAATAGTTAACAGGTTGATTAAGTTGATTTAGTTAACTACGAAAAAATACTCAAATGCATAAAAACATCAAGACTTTAATATTAAAAACACCAAAACTTAAAAACATAAACACTCAAAACATATGAATAACACAGTTAGAGAACAAAATCCAATTGAATTATGGAATAATTTTGCCGATTTAAATGCAGTTCCTCGTGCTTCAAAAAAGGAGGAGCGTGTAATTGAGTTTATGATGAATTTTGGCAAAAATTTAGGTTTAGAAACATACAAGGATGAGGTTGGGAATGTAATTATCAAAAAGCCAGCTTCGCCAGGAATGGAAAATAGGGTAGCTGTTGCTTTGCAAAGTCATTTGGATATGGTGCATCAAAAAAATGCTGATACGGATTTCGATTTTGCAACTCAAGGAATTGATATGATTGTAGATGGCGATTGGATTAAAGCCAAAGGAACTACTTTGGGCGCTGATAATGGAATTGGTGTAGCCTCTATCATGACAATTTTAGCATCAAAAACCATTATTCATCCACCAATTGAAGCTCTATTTACTATAGATGAAGAAACAGGTATGACAGGTGCGTTAGGCTTAAAAGGTGGTTTGCTCGATGCTGAAATTATGTTAAACCTAGATACAGAAGATGATAATGAGTTAACAATTGGCTGCGCAGGTGGAATTGATGTAACTGCAAATGGAAATTATACTGAAGTAGGTGTTGGTAATGAATTAATTGCAAAAAAAATAAGTGTAAAAGGTTTAACAGGCGGGCACTCAGGAATAGATATTCACCGTGGAAGAGCCAATGCTAATAAATTAATGAATAGAATTTTATGGCAAGCAACAACCAAATTTGGAATCCAAATAAATAGCATTGACGGAGGAAGTCTGCGCAATGCCATTCCGCGCGAATCAATTTCAATTATTGTATTGCCAACAGTAAATGAGCAAAATTTTGAAGCCTTTATTAAAGAGCAAGAACAAGTTTTTAAAACAGAATATCATTTAACCGATCCTAATTTGGAGATAAGTTTTGAAAACATAGCCATGCCAACACATGTATTGGATATTAATTTTCAAGGCAACTTATTGCGCAGCATATATAGTTGTTCAGTTGGTATTTACCGAATGAGTGCAAGTATTGATGGATTGGTTCAAACCAGTAATAATTTAGCAAGAGTATTAGTAAAAAATGGAACTTACAGCATTCAGTGTCTTACTCGCAGTTCTGTGGATACCGAAAAAATGGATTTAGCTGCTAGCCTTCAAGCCTGTTTTGAATTAATGGGGGCTAAAGTTTCATTTAGTGGCTCTTATCCAGGATGGGCGCCAAATAAAGATGCTGCTATTGTTAAACTAATGAGCGATTTGTATTTAGAAAGATACCAAGAACATGCTTTAGTAAGTGCTTGTCACGCAGGATTAGAATGTGGCATTTTAGGAACCAATTATCCGAATATTCAAATGATTTCTTTTGGGCCAAATATTAAAGGAGCACACTCTCCAGATGAAAGAGTTCAAATAAGTTCGGTTCAAAAATATTGGGCATTTTTATTAGAAACTTTAGTAAGAATACCTTTAAAATAAGGGATTTTTACTAGTTTATTAGATGCAATTATTGGAAAGTAGGGTCGAAAAATACTTTGTTTCCTGTTCGTAATTGCATATAATTCAATATTTTAATAATAATAATAATAAGTTGGATTTGCAAATTGCCCATTTAGATGAAATGCTATTTAAGCCAAGTGGTATTCATTTAAGCCAGTTAGAAGCTGAACCCGAAAGTAAGGAATATTGTGCTCATAATTTTAAATTAGGAACAATCCTTGTAAAGTTTAGGATGGCAAAAATTACCCCTACAAAAATTGGTCAGTTTGTTACCATTTGGAAGAGAAACAAGAATGGATTAACCGAGCCTTTGAATATGGAAGATTCATTTGATTTATTAATAATTGCTGTTCGCAATAATAATAATTTTGGAATCTTTATTTTCCCTAAAACGGTTTTAGCAAAGCATAAAATTGTTTCGGTTAATTCGGTGGGAGGTAAGCGCGGAATTAGGGTTTATCCAAGTTGGGATTTTACAACCAATAAGCAGGCTCAGCAAACTCAAATTTGGCAAACCCAATATTTTGTTGATCTTACCCATTTTACCGATATTGACAAAACAAAAGCCATTGACCTAATTGAGAAAACATTTAAAATACAAACCTAATCAATTCAATTTTTTATAAATCTCATTGCTCATTAATTCCACCCAAAGTTTATACATGGCACCACTAGGATGTAAACCATCGGCTGCTACCAATTCAGGTTTAGTTAATCCCATTTGCGAAATAGGTGTAATATTTATGTAACTAATATTAAATGAGTCTGTTATTTCCTTGTTTATTCGATTGTAATTTGAAATTTCATCTGAAATAGTTTTTTGATTACTGCAACCAAACGGGGTAAAACCATAATCAGGAATAGAAACTACAAAAATATTGCTAGTATCAAAGTTAGATAATGCAATGGCCTTGTTTAGCAATGTTTTAAATTCTGTTTTGTATAATTCTATTGGTTTATTTTGGTACTGATTGTTCACCCCAATTAAAAGCGAAACCAAGTTGTGTTTTTTATCTGAATTTTGATTATTAATAGCATCTATCAAATTAGTGGTTGTCCAACCTGTGGTTGCTATAATTTTTACTTCATTAAATAAAATGGTATCGTTAGCCAGTGCTTTTGCTAATTGATTGGGGAAGTTTTCCTCAAATGCAACACCTTGCCCAATGGTATAGGAGTCGCCAAGCGCTAAATAATTTACTTTAAAAGTATCACTTTTAGGTGTATTGGGTACAATTGGTTGGCTAATGGTGGTGGTTTGTTTGCTGCAAGCACTTAACACTGCTGCCAAACAAATTATTTGAAAAAACTTTATACCATTATATACGCTCAAAGGAATTATTTAGTTTTTAAGGTTAAAAACCATTCAAATTCCCCTGCAAAAATTAATTGGTTTGACTCGTCAACTATTTCAGTTATTAAAGTTAATAGCGATCTTTTTTTGTTATTTAAATCCATAACTATCTCGTCTTTAGTGGTATTTTTAAATTTAGCTTTAGCATAAATAGCCGAAAAAGCTGGTATTTTATACTTGGTTGCTGTACCACGCAATAAAGGAATAAATTCATCTTTAAATTCTTCAAAGTTTTGAAGTAAAAATTGCGCACTAGTTGCCTCGGCAAGCGAAAAAATAACCGCTGCATGAAAGCCACCAAAATGATTCAATAAATTATCGTGGAATGCTAAACTGAAAATGAATTCAGGATTTTTGCTTGGTACAATATTTAATATTTGGTTTAATTTAAGGTCTAAAGGGGTCATAACTAAGTGTTAAATATTAAAAAAGCCAACTCAAAAATGAATTGGCTTTTATTAGTAATTTTATAAAATTGTAATTTAAAGGCTTTCAGCTACTACTTCTTTAACCTGAGGAACCATGCGGGTTAACAAACCTTCAATACCTCTTTTTAAAGTAACTGTAGATGAAGGACAACCGCTGCAAGAGCCTTTTAGTTCTACGGTAACTAAACCACTTTCCTCGTTAAACGATTTAAAAGAAATCATTCCACCATCGTTTTCAACTGCGGGTTTAATATAAGTATCTAAAATATCTAAAATTTGAGCAACTATAATATTATCAGCACCTTCAATATTTGATTTGTCAGATTTATAGCTAATTGGCTCACCAGCTTCTACATAAGCCTTTAAAAATTCTTTCACAATTGGTGTAATTTCGTGCCATTCAGTTTCAGGACTTCTGGTAATAGTTATAAAATTATTCATTACAAAAACACCATTTACAAAACTAAATTCAAATAAACTTTTAGCTAGAGGAGAGGCATTTGCTTTTTCTTTTGTTGGATAATCTTCGGCCTCATCGGGCAAAATCATTTTGTTAAAAACGAACTTTATCGTTTCAGGATTAGGAGTTTGCTCAGCGTATATATTCCAGTATTCAGTATTTTCAGTCATCTTATTTTTATTTAGTCTAATTAAGTTCGATATGCAAACATACAATTAACATTTATAATCACTCAAAAGTTTTTATGATTTTTTCAGCCCATTCTCAAGCGTTAGAAAAAGGTAGAAGCTAAGTATTAGTAAATTAATTTCATAATAATATATGGAGTGTTTTATTAATAAAGGAAAATACAGTGATAATTTATACAAGATATTACTTGGTAATATATTCCTAAATTAGACGATATAAATATCTATTTATCAATAATATACAGTAATATATCTATTTATCCACTTTTACTTTCAATTTAACCAATTCTTCGTCCATTTTTTGTTGAATTTCGTTCATACCAACTTGGGTTTTTAGTAAAATACTATCCAATTCGGTAAAGTGTCTTAATTCATCCATAAATAGCTTATGGTAACTGATAACTGAGGCTGTATTTTCCTTGAATTGCTCCAGCTGGTTAGCCAAATTTTTGATATTATTGATTTCATTATCAATATTTAACGAAGGTTTTTCGGCCTTTATCATTTCGCCTTTTCCAATCATTAACCAAGTGGCATCAATAGTAGGGTAGGTGTGTAGTATTTTTTGCAAAATATCCACTCCAGGCTTATTTCTTCCTGATGAAATATGGGTAATTACAGGCAACCCTACACCCAATTCGGTAGCAAATATTGATTTAGAGCCGCAAAAACGCTCCATTATTTCACATACACGTTTGTTAAGTTCATCCATATTGAAAATCAGCTATATATTACATTTGTAAAGCCGCGAATTTACAAATGTTTAACACAAATACAAATGTAAAGCACCTAGTTTACATTTGTATTTTATGCTATTAAACAATAATTTCAGCTTTTTAGTGCTAAACTATTCTTTCTAAATAACTTAAGAGTATGTTTTAGGCTCAAAATACTCCTATTTACAATAGTAAATACATTTGTAAACCTTTGTAAATAACCGTGAAGATTAATTGCAACGCACCTACGTTATTATAAAATTAAAAAGTGAAAAATGGTGGTTTTATTTAAAGCCTGACAATTGCGTATAAAATTTTATATTTGAAAAATAATTATGAGCAACAACGATATTTTTAAAAAACTACGCGTAGCACTTCATTTGAAAAATGATGACATTATTGCTATTTTAAAATTGGTGGACTTCAATATTTCAGCAAGCGAGTTAGGTGCAATATTCAGGAAAGAAGATCACCCAAATTATAAAGAATGTGGTGATCAAATACTGCGTAATTTTTTAAATGGATTGGTAATTCACTTAAGAGGCCCAAGAGAAGACGGAAAAGTAATTGAGTAATTACCTTTAAAAAGTGTAAATAAATAGCTTGAAGTTTGTTTTAGGCTATTCTTTCCATAAAAAAGGAAACAACACATAAGCCAAAGCTGCTACCAATATATTCATGGCTGCTAAAAGGAATAAATCGGTATAAATTAGGCTTACATCTATACCATCCATGGCTTTTTTACTCGATTTGATAAGTAAAAGCAAAAATGGAATTATAATAGGGAAACTTAAAATAGGCATTAGCAGGTTGCCATTTCCGCTTTTTTGGGCAATGGCCGAAATCATGGTAAAGGTAAAAGCAAAACCGATGGATGCTAAAACCAATATTAAACAATAAAACCATAGACTGTGAATAGGATTGCCTAAAACAGTGCTGTAAAATAATAAGGCAATAAAACTTAGAACCAAATTTAAAATGGCACTGTAAATTGATTTTGCTAAAATTAAATGTTCTGGCAAAATCAAACCATGAAAGTAAAGCATTTTACCTTTTGATTCGGCTATAAAACTTTTGGCAATGGCATTGATAGAACTAAACAAAATCAATACCCAAAAAATGGCGTTCCATGTAGGTAAATTAAGCATTTTAACCGACAGCGACACTGTAAAAATAGACGAAAAAACATACAATAAAATTCCATTTAAAGCATAGCGCTCGCGCCATTCAATAAGCAAAAAGTTTTTTATCAATTGTTTTATTTCTTTCATTTTTTTTGTTAATTATTGCTAGTCATTCCGTAGGAATCTTCCTTGAACTTATTGATGGCCAGCTAATGGAAAGTACCCATCTTACAATATGGCCAACTCTTTTAAGGTTGAAACTCCTGCCCATCAAAATTTTTTGTCCAAGGTTGGTGTTCTCACCAACCTTTCTAATATCACTCCATCCTTAATGCGTTGATTATCAATTACTTAACCAGTAGTCCTTCTGCTCCAAAAATGCGCTAAAAGATACGCCGTTATCAAATCCCAAATCCCATACCAAGCCACAATCAATGCCATGCCGCCCAATCCATCAAAAAATTGAAACACTAAAATGAGTCCCAAAGTCGTATTATGAATCCCCGTTTCAAATGTAATCGCTCGAGCATCTGCTTCTGAAAGTTTCGTTGTTTTGGCAACAAAATAACCTAACATCAAGGCTAATAAATTGAAAATCACTGTTAATACAAATACAAATTTTAAATAATTTTTAATATTTGCCCAATTGCCTATCAACGCCCCTACAATAAATCCAATAAAAATAAGCAATGACACGATTTTCACCGTTTTTTTGATTTTAGCGACAAATAACGGAAATTGATAATTCATAAA
>JBGSBN010000121.1:0-10511 GCA_041730515.1 Methylacidiphilales bacterium
ATAGACTTTCCGAGAGTACCTTATCCAAAAGATGTAAAAACCTTCTGGCAATTGGTGAAATTAGGTGGTGAAATACGCCAAATACATTTATTAGAAAGTGCTGTGGTTGAAAAATACATTACTCAATATCCTATAGGTGGAGATAATATGGTAACTAAACCTAAATACCAGGATAAAAAAGTTTATATTAACGATACACAGTATTTTGATAATGTTCCTGAAGTAGCTTGGAACTTCTATATTGGAGGTTACCAACCTGCCCAAAAATGGCTTAAAGACCGTAAAGAAAGAAAACTAGAATTTGATGATATTTTACACTATCAAAAAATAATAGTAGCCCTAACCGAAACTGATAGATTGATGAAGGAAATAGATAAAATTGGGGTAGAATGAAAATAAGGAATTGTGAGGATTTTATGTTTTGTAATACAAACAATTATAATTAATATATATAAGATAACCTTTCAACCACTAAATTAATATTTTTTTACTAATTATACTTTACAAGATGGCGAATACACTTTTATTGAAATATCAAAGTTTAAACAGAAAAATTCAGAAAATGACCGAAAGCATTCAAAAAATAAAAGATTTGAATGGCCTTTCTCTTGACATGTTTGAAAATTCAGAAATTTTAGAAAATGAATTAAACAACTCTGCAAAAAAATTACACAACATTTGGGAAATTATTGCGCAAAATAACAGACAAAGTTTAACTGGTAATGATTATGATGATTTAGAATTAGAAATCATTGAATTATTTGATAAAATTAGTGATTTGTATCGTGAAGCAACGACCCAAAATATAGTTTCTAACAGAGTAAGTAGCTTAACAAAAAATGATTCAAGTGAATTTAAAGCATCTTTACAATATCATAAAAAACAAAGTTTAATGTTTTTATGGGTTTTAGGGTTATTAACTTTAATATCAATTTTAGTTGTTTTTTGTATTTTTACATTTGATAATAATAAACTATTTCCTAAAAACTTTACAGATTTAATAAAGGATGATGATTCATATAAGACTTTAATAATATTATTGCTGATTCAATTAGGTGGCAAAATTACCATAATATTTGGTTTAGGTTGGTTGATAAAATTTGTTGGAACCTTACATTCTAAACATTCACAGCAAGCCATAATTTACCAAGATAGAATTGCTGGACTTTCTACAGCTGAACTTATTATTACTTCTTCAAGAACAAGCATCAGGGATTTAGTTTTAAAACAAATGTCTGAAACTTATTTAAGCGATAAGGAAAATTCATTTAAGACAGCTCAAGAAAATAAAAAAGAGAACACTTTTGCCATAAAAGAATTAATAAATTTACTTAAGTCGAATATTGAAAACTTTAAAAAATAAATTGATAAAGTAGTAAAAAAAATAATTTTAAAAGATTTTATTCGTTTTTGTTATATCAGTTATTCATCGTTTTAAAACAACACAAAACTAAAATTTATATGTTTGCAGTTATAATGTCAATATGTTTATCAAGCATTTGAAAATCCTTATCGTGAGTAACAATTTTATAATTATTCATGAATGCCAATTGCGCAAAGTATGAATCATTAAAATCAATAAATTTAAAATTATTCAAAATTTCTACTTTGTTTATGGCATTGAAATTATCACCGACTAAAACAATATTTGGAAGTTTTAATATTTTATTTAAAGCAAAAGTAATAGTTTCAACAGATTCTCTATAGGTTGTTGTTCCAACAAAGTTCTTTTTAAAATCTTGATTAGTTAATTTATTTATTGACACCCACTGCTTAAAATCCCTTCTCAATAATACGTTAGAAAATTCAGAAATCACCATAGTTGTTAGAAAAATTGGCGTTCCTTTTTGTAAGCTAGTTTCAAAAAAATTTGTATAAAATTTTTGTTCCTTAGCTTGAAAATCAGCAATAGTTCCATATAAAAGTAACCAAATGTTAGTGTCAAAAAATAATTTATCAGTAAACCCAATTTTGAAGTTTTGAATTTTAATCGTTGCCATAAATCGCATCATTAGAGTTTTTTTCAAAAGTTTCTCTATCTGCAAAATATTCCTTTGCTCTTTGAATAACATCTCTAAAGAGAATTCTATCTTCTTTTTCTACATTTTCTAACTTTAAATATTCATTAAGAAATTCAGGAGTATATTCTTTTATGCCATACAAACTTCCAATTGCGGCATTCAGAAATGCAGTGATCATGATATTTATGCCCGCAAAATCTAACTCAACTTTTTCTTTTTGTTGAAGATATGAATTAACTAGTTGAAAAACCTTCATACCATTTTCGGTGGAAACTGCTAATTCTGAATCAATTACATCTCTGATTACTATATGTTTCATGGTATTTTTATATTGGTGCAAATGTACGCTTTTAAAATATGTTTTCAAAATCTTCTGATTCTTCTGTTAATATATAATGGTTATTATCGTTAAGGTTAAATTTAATATTAACGATTGTTCCATCGAAAATGGAATTTAGTTTGTTTTTTATAACATTTCCATTTTTAAATTCATAGAATCCATCAGAAGAAATAATTTGAATTTTTCCTCGATTTAATTTAATAAATTCAAAAATAACAGCTAATCCTAATCCTCCTGAAGTCACACCTGTTTTTGTTGTATTGCCTTTTACCATGGCCCACTCAATTGCATCTTCAGCAGGAATATCTCTCTTTAAATATGTAGAAACATTTTGTTTTATATTATCACCTTTGTCAACAATTGTAAAATGCAATGGTTTATCGGGTTTTCTTGGAAAAAATTGCCCACAAGTATGAATATAATCACATTTGCCATGAGTTCTTGCATTCTCATAAATTTCAAAAATATTTTTTGTAATTTCTTTTCCTAATTTTTCACTATGCTTCGGAAATTGAGCCTTACTTAAAAGTTGTTCATGAATGTATTTATGAAAACCAATATCATTGTTTGGAGTAAATTTCATATAAGTTAATACAGTATCATAGCTATCATTTATTTTTTCATAACCAAATGGTAATAAAAAAGCATTTTTTCTTAAAATCGTTTCAATTCCATTATTAATATTTACAAGATTAATTTTATTGCCTTTAGACTCGAGTAATTCAAAAATTGTTCCTATTAATGCACATAGATTTGCTTCTAAAAATGTAACTCTTTTAAAATCAAAAATGATTTCTGTATTTACTAAATACTTATAATTATTTAACCAAGTTACGATAAGGTCATAGCCTTCATATTCACTTTTTATATCGTTTGGTATTTTGATAATCATTTTTAAAATCTAAAATTCGAAATTAATCATTTTTTGTAAGATAAAACAGGTCTCTTATGTTTAATAATTTATGGTTAAAATAGTGAATTGCAAAAATAATATAAATAGAAATTATACATCATTAAAATAATGATTTCCAACCGTATTTATTTATTAATCTAAAATATATTACCTAAAGTGTTATTTATATTATTTGTTACTAATTGGGATTATTCAAGAAGATATTAGCACAATTGCAGTGTTTGTAAATTTGATGGAAGCATTTTTGCTTTTTAATTTTGCAATTCTTGCATTTTATTTCATTCTTTATATTTCCAAAAATCAGGCTATATTTACCCACTGAAATAGTACTAAATAAGCATGAGGTTTTTTCAACATTTTGGTGAGTATTTGCTGTTTTTAAAAGCAGTTTTTACCAAACCCGAAAAAGGGAAAATATTTATTAAACAAATATTTACCGAAAGTAATAATATAGGTGTTGGCTCTTTTGCCATCATATCTTTAATTAGCACATTTATTGGTGCAGTATCTACTATTCAAATTGGTTACCAATTGGTTAGTGGTATTTTGCCCGATTATTTAATTGGCAGAATTGTGCGTGATAGTAATATTTTGGAATTTGCTCCAACTGTTACAGCCTTGGTTTTAGCAGGAAAAGTAGGAAGTAATATTGCTTCTGAAATTGGTACCATGAAGGTTACCGAACAAGTGGATGCCTTAGAAATTATGGGAATTAATGCAGCCAATTTCACCTCGTTAGCTAAAATTGTTTCGGGTGTAATTACCATTCCCATGTTGGTTTTATATGCCATGATGCTAAGTTTAGTTGGTGGTGCATTATCGGGTTGGATGTCGGGAATTATTAGTGTAGAGAGTTTTGTAAAAGGTTTGCGCACCGATTTTATGGGTTATAATGTGGTTTTTGCTTTAACCAAAGCCTATACGTTTTCGTTTTTAATTACTTCGGTATCTGCTTTTCAAGGTTTTAGAACTCAAGGTGGCGCTTTGGAAGTAGGTGAAAGTAGCACCAAAGCTGTGGTTTATAGCTGTATGAGCATTATATTTTTCGATTATATTATTTCACAATTAATGTTATTTAAGTAAAATGATAGTAATTGAAAACGTAAACAAAACTTTTGGAACCAAGCATGTTTTAAAAGATATATCGGCCAACTTATATAAAGGCAAATGTAATTTTATAATTGGTGCCAGTGGTGGCGGAAAATCGGTATTAATGAAATGCATGGTTGGTTTGGTAACTCCCGAAACAGGCAGCATTACTTTTGATGGACGTGATTTTTTAAAACTAAACTATAAAGAAAAAATAAATGTAAGAAAAGACATCGGTATGTTATTTCAAAATACTGCCTTGTTCGACTCCTTAAATGTAGAAGAAAACGTAGCTTTTCCGCTGCGTATGTTCACCGATTTTACTGAAGAACAAATAATTGAAAGGGTAAACTTTTGTTTAGGCCGTGTAAACTTGGTTAATTTAAATAAACTTTATCCATCAAATATTTCGGGTGGACAAAAGAAACGTGTTGGTATTGCTAGAGCTATAGCCTTAAATCCTAAGTATTTATTTTGCGATGAACCTAATTCTGGCCTCGATCCATTAACTAGCCGTGTGATTGATGAGCTCATTAAAGACATTACCAAAGAATACAATATAACAACGGTAATTAACACCCACGATATGAAAAGTTTATTTGTAATGGGCGAAAATATTGTGTTTATTCACCAAGGTGCTAAATGGTGGGAAGGTGAAAAAGCTGGTATTAGAAGCAGCGGAAATAAAGAGCTTTTAGCTTTTATGGAGGCCAGTGAATTTTAAATAAAAATAAATGGAGTTAGTTAAATTTTTTAGAATATTACTTTTGATATTGGCCTTAAACAGCGCAGGTTTAAGTCATCAATTATTTGCCCAATCCAATTCAGAGTTAAATGATTTAATTGAAGAAATTGAAATATTTGAATCGATGGGTGATGATTTGAAAGCAGCTAAAACCATCAATGTATTATTACAAAAGGCTACTGAGGCCAATAATGGCTATTTTAAAATAATGGCATTAAATAAAAAAACATACCACGCCATTGACCGCAATAAACTTAAAGAGGCTTTTGATTTAAATGAAATTTCGATAGCCACAGCACACCAGCATAAATTAGACTCGAATTTGCTAAAGTTATTTATTATTAAAAGCAAAATACTTTTAAAAATAGATAATATAGATGGTGCCTTAATTTATTTATTGAAAGCTAAAAAGGTGCTTGATAAATATCCAAATCTAATTGAAAGCTCATATTATTATAGTTCATTTGCTTATTTCTATTATACCTTAAAAGATTATAGAAAAGCAATGGAATATTTCAAGTTGTCATCTAATCAGTACATGGCAATGAATGATTATTACTATTACAGAGGCAGCCTAGATAATATTGGACTTTGCTATAGAAATTTAAATAAGTATGATTCAGCCGAAATCTATTTTAATCAAGCTATAAATATTGCAGTAAAACATCATTCAAAAGTTGGTGAGGTAAATGCTTTGATTAACTTATCTCAAAATTATTTTTTAAAAAATGATACTAAAAACGCCATTTTTATTGCAAATAATGCAAAAAATGAAATTATAAATCACCGTTTAAGCAATGCATATTTAGTGGATAATTCACTTAATTTAATTAAATATTATTTTAGCCAAAACGATTTAAAAAGAAGCGATTCTTTATTTTCAGAAATCAACAAATTAAATTCCAATCATTTACTTTCACTAAACCAAAAACTATACTTTTACGAATTACTTTTTAAAAGATATAAATCTTATGATAACGAAAAGTATATTGCTGCTTACGAAAACTATATTCTAATAAAGGATTCAATTGAAAAATTTAAACTTTTAAAACTTGAAAATGGTTTAAATGATAAATTGGAAATTGCCAATAAAATTGAAGATTACAATAGTTTAGCTCAAAATTTTAAAATAAAAGAATTAGAATACAAATGGTTATTTGTATTTGGAACCATATTTTTAGTTGGCTCCGCAATGCTTACTTACTACGTAGTAAAGGGAAAAGCCAGTATAAGAACCCTAAAAAAACTACAAAACGAACTAAACCAAAAAAATAAAGAATTATCAATATTTAATAAGCAAAAAGATTACATATTAGCAACAGTAGCTCACGATTTACGAGGACCTGTAGGTAATATAACAACTATTACAGGTGTAATGGGCATGAACGATGACTTAAGCGAAGAAAACAAAAACCTTATTGACCTCATTGACCAAAGTGCTGAATTATCGCTAAATATTATCAATGATTTGGCCGATGCAATAGATATAGAAAGAAAAACTGAACTTTTAAAACAGGATAAAATAGTATTGAATGAGGTAATTGAAAATGCAATAAAAATGCAACAAAATTTCCTTCAAAAGAAAAAAATTATACTAATTACAAAGTTCAATGAAAGTATAGAAATTAAGGGCGATAAAAGTTTAATAATTCGTGTTTTATATAATTTGATTTCAAATGCTATAAAATTTAGTAACACCAATACTCAAATTACAGTTGAAACTTCGAATTACGATGAAAACAATGTGATAGTTAAAGTAATAGACCAAGGAATTGGAATTGAATCAAATAAGTTAATTTCCATTTTTGATGCATTTACCACCGATTCAAGAAGAGGAACTGCCAACGAAAAATCGATAGGACTTGGGCTTTCAATTTGCAAGAAAATTGTAGAATTGCATCATGGTAAAATTTGGGTAGAAAGCACGCCTAATGTCGGCTCTACATTTTATATTATCCTACCAATCAATTATTTGAATCAAATATTGAAAAAAATTCCTTTTGAAATATAATTGCTCGGAGGGTCATCAGCTTTTTCCTGTAAGAAGGTTGTTTTTAAAATAGTTATTTATTTGTTGAAATATATTTATAACCACAACCATTTTTAATTTTAAATTTGGTTCATGCAAAATGTATCAAATAAAGCCGCTAACTTAATTGGTTCTGAAATAATAAAACTAGGGAACGAAATCAACCAAAAAATAAAAGAAGGACAGCAAATTTATAACCTTACTATTGGTGATTTTAACCCTAAAGTATTTAATATACCAAGTGTTTTAAAGGAATATATCATTGAAGCATATCGAAATGATGAAACAAATTATCCTCCGGCAGATGGTATATTTGAGTTAAAAAAAGCCATTCAAAACTTTATTTCAAAATTTGAACACATTGATTTTGCCGATGATGAAATAATGGTTGCCGGTGGTGGTCGTCCATTAATTTATGCCATTTACCAAACTATTATTGATAAAAACGATAAGGTAGTTTACCCGGTTCCAAGTTGGAATAATAACCACTATTGCCATTTATCCGAAGCTCAAAAAGACGAAATTGAAACAAAAGCAGAAAATGGTTTTATGCCTACTCCCGAAGAAATAGCACCTCATTTAAATGATGCCGTTTTATTGGCTTTGTGTTCGCCTTTAAATCCAACCGGAACTACTTTTAAGGAAGACCAATTAGCTCAAATTTGCGATTTAGTATTGGCAGAAAATAAAAAACGTGAAGGAATAAAAAAACCATTGTATGTACTTTACGATCAAATTTATTGGATGCTTAGAACTAATGGAATTGAACATTACAACCCTATTACACTAAGACCAGAAATGAAAAAATACACCATTTTTGTAGATGGAATTAGTAAGAGTTTAGCTGCAACAGGTGTTAGAGTCGGTTGGAGTTTAGGCCCTGCGGAAATAATTGGTAAAATGAAATCAATATTAGGTCATGTAGGTGCATGGGCACCAAAAGCAGAGCAAGTGGCAACAGCCAAATTCTTAAACAATGAAGCAGATTTGCAATTATTTTTAGCTGAACTAAAACAAAAAATTGATATCCGTTTCAGTGGTTTGTATAATGGATTTAATGATTTAAAAGCAAAAGGGTTTCCTGTTCAAATTATTGCACCTGAAGGAGCTATTTACTTAACGGCCAAATTTGCATTATTAGGTAAAACTTTACCCAACGGAAATGTGATAAAAACTACAGAAGATATAACCTCTTTTTTATTGAACTATGCGCAATTGGCAGTAGTTCCATTTACCGCATTTGGTTGCCCAAGTGGCACTGATTGGTACCGAATTTCTATTGGAACATTAAAAGAAAACGAAATACCTGACTTGCTAACCAAGTTAGAAAATGCGTTACTATTATTGAAATAGAGGAAATAATTATTTCTTTTTTTTAAACTGATAACCTACTGCAAACTCCATAAAATCAGATTCTAAAGATTTGTATTTATTTACACTACCTTTAAAATAACATCCAAAATAAACATTTTGGTAGGTTTTATAAGTTAATCCAAACCGCAAGTATAAAGGCTGTTTTACTACACTTAAATCGTAAATGTAATGGTAAAATTCTAGTGGAATTGCAAATTTACCAATGCTTAACTCATTACAAAAACCTATTGCAGAAAGCCATTTATCGCTTTCCTGCACTTGGCTAGCCAATAAATTAGAATTACCAATTAAGGCATGTGTGGCATCGTAAAATAAATCGAGCCCCACTCCTACCGCATAAATTTTATTAAGCGGCTTTAAGTAGGCTTGATGAAATGTAAAAATTGGAAACTGTCTTCTGTAAGCAAATGTTCCTTGTTCTCGGTAAGCACCCGCAAAATAAGCGGTGTAAAATGCCCTATTATCATTGGTTTTAATAAGATAAGGTGTTCTTTTTTTATAAGGTGTATCGTATAAAAAATAGCTAAAACCACCTTTTAAATAATAAATGTTAAACCCTCCATTGGGCATCATAAAACTGCCATTAGAAACATGATAATAGCCTACTTCTGTATTAAATTCTAGCTTTTTAAATAAGTGTTGATTATATACCAATCCAAACTCGAGTGCAAAATTTAATGGCATACTAATTGCCCTATTGTCAAAATTAGTAATTCGTTTAAAAGCTTTAGATGCATAAGCACCTCCAATAGCTATTTTACCAGCTATTTCAGCATTTTTAAAGGTAAGTAATCTTAATTGAATTGTAGGTAAAACTGCAAAAGTAAACCCAAAAGTATCGGGTTTATTCATAAATATGGTTTGAAAATTTAAGCCTACCCTAGGCATACCCAGTGTTTGATGCCAAAACTTTGTTCCATTAACTTGTTTGTATATTCCAATTTCAAAACCCCTTATCCAACCATCCAAACTTTCGTCTGTTTTTTCTACCCTATTTGGGGCAAAACTGTATCCACCAATTAAGCTTGAATTGAGCGATGTGTTTTTTAGTAATATCTGGGCAATGGAATAGTTATATAATCCTAGAACAAAAAAACTAATACACACACACAAAATTTTCATCAGCCAATTAAAGTGGCGCAATATAATTTCAAATGGTGGATATTCTTAGCACTAAAAACACGATTGAACTTTAAATAAAAAATTTTTACTCAAAACTCATTGCATTTAATACACCATTTATTTTATTTAAATAGCAAATAAAACGATTTAAGCTGAAAAAGGTAAATGATAATTAATGATATTGATAATCTTACGTTTATCTGTTTAATTATTAGGTAACAAAAGTTTAATTCGTTATCAAACATATTATCACCTAAGTTCGCCCTATGAACCTAATCGATGAAATTATGGCAAGCTACAAATATATTTTGGCTGCTATTCTTCTAATTTTATTTATCCAATATGTAAGAATTATAATTTCAAAATTTACTAATGACAACAAATGCCCTCATTGTCAAGCAACAGACTCTGAAAGAATACCAAGAAGTATGTTTACAAAAGTGTTATTATTTCATAAAACTGTAAAGAAATTTAAATGTTTGAAATGCTGGAAAACTTACTATGTAGTTTTGAATAAAGCATAATTATACCCAATTATAGGTGCTTTAGTCTTTCTTCCAATTCAATAATATCAACTATGAGTACTTCGCGGGCTTTACTTCCTTTAAATGGACCAACAATTCCCGCTTTTTCAAGTTGGTCAATCAATCTTCCTGCGCGGTTATAACCTAAATTCAATTTACGTTGTAATAATGACGTGGAACCTTGTTGACTTGAAACAATTAAATGAGCAGCCTCATTAAACAATTCGTCTTTATCTTTACTGTCAAACATTTCGCCACCGCCAAAATCTTCACCTTCTACACTGTACAATGGCAATAAATAAGGTTCATTTCCATTTTGACTGCCAATAAAATCTGCAATTCTCTCCACTTCAG
>JBGSBN010000122.1:0-10502 GCA_041730515.1 Methylacidiphilales bacterium
ATTTTATTTTAGATAAATATTCTAAACAATCTAAATCTGTTTTGAATTTATCAAAATACTCTATTATGCCTTGACCTGTATGCTTATCCATCTATATTTATTTGCTTTTGCAATTTAAGTATTTAAATGAGTATCTCTATAAATTTAATTACAAATAAAATCCAAAAAGCAGGAAGAAATGAAATGCCTAAATATTCTAAATTAATAAAAAACAGCATTTGGTCTAATGTAGAACTTGCCAATTCAAATCCATAGCTTATAGACCAAATAGAAATAAAAAACATTAAACAAGCGAACCATTTTCCTACCTCACCTATTTTTTGAAATAAAATAAATGCTAAAAATAAGTTGGCGCTACCAATTATTATTAAAACAATGGCAAAAATATTGAAATCAAAAATCATCTTAAAATAAATAAAAAGTATAAAAACCTACAATCTATTTATTATGTTTACCTAACAATTCTTCAATTTCTTGCTCAATTTTGTTAGCGTCTGCGTCAATATCTGTAACTAAATGACGATGAATATAAACAGGAAGTTGGCCTAAAACAATAGCCATTCCAACAATTACAGAACCAAGTAATAAAATATCGTTTTTCCTTAAAACAAAGGCGACAATAATAAACAAAAAGTTAGTTGCATATAAGGTAAAACAAACCTGAGAATGATTCAAACCTATTTTTATTAACCAGTGATGAATATGGTTCCTATCTGCCCTAAAAGGGGATTGTTTATTGATAATTCTAATGATAAAAACACGTAATGTGTCATACAACGGAACTATTAAGGTAGCAACAGCTAAAATAGGTGCAGTATTTATACTGAAATCATCAGAATGTGGCAAATTACCAAATTCAATAAATTTAATTGTAAATACCGCAATCAGGAAACCTATCGTTAACGAACCAGCATCACCCATGAAAATTTTAGCAGGCGAAAAATTATAAAAAAGAAAACCCAAAATAGAACCTGCTAGTGCAAAACTAACAGAAGCCCATGCATATTCACCAATGAAATAAAACCAAGTAGAATAAGTCAAAGAAATAATCAAACCTAAACCACCTGCTAAACCATCTACACCATCAATTAAATTGAAGGCATTGGTTATTACAATAAGCGTAAACATACTAATTATAATACTAATCCAAACAGGTAATTCATATATACCCAAAATTCCTTGAAAATTAGTAATACGAAGACCTTCTATGGCACAAACTAAACCTGCTGAAAAAATTTGCATAACAAGTTTATTAATTGGAGAAAGCATGATAATATCATCTTTTAAACCTGAAAAAAATAAAATAATTAAACCGGCAGATAAATATTGCAACCTTGGTAAATCTGGTGCACCCCATAAACAAACAGAAAATGCAAACGAAGAAAAAATTGCTAAACCACCTAACCTTGGTATTTTACTGGTATGTAATTTCCTATCGCTATGTGAATCGTAGAGGCCTTTTAATTTAGCTATTGTTATAATGGACGGAATTCCAAACAAAACAATAAAAAATGATGTTATAAAAATGAGTATAGTATTTAACATATTAATTATTTACAATCACAATAAACAATAATAAAAAGAAAAATAAAAGAAAAATAAAAAAGCCCTAACTATCAAACTGATAATTAGGGCTTAAATATTATTTTTAATAATTATTCTTCAGTAGTAATAACCTCAGTAGCAGATGGAGTTTCTTCCTTCTTAACTTTGCCACGTCTAGTTTTCTTAGCAGTTGCTTTAGCTTCTTTAAATGAAAGCATAGCCTCGTTAAAGTCCACTAATTCAATGATTGCCATTTCTGCATTATCACCTTGTCGATTCATTAATTTCAAAATTCTTAAATATCCACCTGGTCTGTCAGCTATTTTTGCTGCCACTGGTCCAAACAGTTCCTTTACAGCCTCAGCTTGTTTTAAGTAAGCAAATACAGTTCTACGACTATGCGTAGAATCATTTTTTGATTTAGTCATTAAAGGCTCAGCATATAATCTTAAAGCTTTAGCTTTTGCTAAAGTTGTAGTAATTCTTTTATGCAAAATCAATGATGAAGCCATATTAGCCAACATTGCTTTTCTGTGAGGAGCAGTTCTACCTAAATGATTAAGTTTTTTTCCGTGTCTCATTTTTTTAATATTTATATCGTATAACTACGATTAGTCTTCGTTTAATTTAAATTTAGCAACATCCATTCCAAAAGTTAAACCTTTGTCTCTTACTAATTCTTCTAACTCGGATAAAGATTTTTTACCAAAATTTCTAAATTTCAATAAATCAGCAATATCAAAGCTAACCAATTCAGATAAAGATTTGATATCAGCGGCTTTTAAACAATTATAAGCACGAACTGACAAATCTAAATCAGATAAAGGAGTTTTTAAAATTTTTCTTACATGTAAAAGATTTTCGTCAACCTCTTGAGGTACTTCTTTAACTTGAGTATCCAAAGTAATCAATTCATCACTAAATAACATAAAGTGTTGAATTAAAATTTTAGCAGCCTCTTTTAAAGCTTCTTCAGGATGAATTGAACCATCAGTACTAATTTCAATATTTAACTTCTCGTAATCAGTTTTTTGTTCAACACGGTAATCTTCTACCGAAAATTTAACATTTATAATTGGAGTAAAAACAGCATCAATTGGAATAACACCAACCACAGAATCTTTATTTCTATTTTCATCTGCTGGTAAATATCCACGACCTTTTTCTACAACTAATTCAATTTCCAAATGGACAAAACTTTCCATGTTACAAATTACTAACTCAGGGTTAAGTATTTTGTAAGCGTTGGTATGCTTAGCAATATCACCAGCAGTAAACTGTTCTTGACCTTTAATGTTAATATAGATTTTCTCATTATCAACACCATCCATGGTACGTTTAAAGCGAACACGTTTTAAATTTAAAACTAATTCCGTTACATCTTCAATAACGCCTTTAATCGTAGAAAACTCATGATCAACACCGGTAATTTTAACTGAAGTTATAGCGTAACCTTCAAGTGAAGACAATAAAATTCTTCTTAAAGAGTTACCAATAGTAACTCCGTATCCTTTTTCAAGTGGACGGAATTCGAACTGACCAAAAAAGTCAGTATCTTTATGCATGATAACCTTGTCAGGCTTTTGAAAAGCAAGTATTGCCATTTATAATTTTTTTTATTTAATTTACTATTTAGAGTACAACTCTACTATTAATTGTTCTTTGATATTTTCAGGAACTTGATCGCGTTCTGGGAAAGATAAGAAAGTTCCAGACATTGTAGAACCATCCCAAGTTAACCAATTAAAACGTTTAGCATTAGAATTAGCTATACTAGAAGTGATAACCTCAACTGATTTAGATTTTTCTCTAACAGCTACTACATCACCAGGTTTTAATGTATAAGAAGAGATATTCACAACTTTACCATTAACAGTAACATGTCTGTGACCCACTAACTGACGAGCAGCAGCGCGAGTAACAGCTAAACCCAAACGATAAACAGTATTATCTAATCTAGCTTCTAAGAATTTAATCAAATTCTCACCAGTAACACCTTTACGTCTAACAGCTTCTTCAAAAATTTTGTAGAACTGACGCTCCAAAACACCATAAGTATATTTTACTTTTTGTTTTTCACCTAACTGAATAGCATATTCAGTTTGCTTAGTTCTTCTTCTTGCATTACCATGTTGACCAGGAGGTACAGTACTACGTTTTTCGTAATATTTATCGCTTCCAAAAATCGGATCTTTAAAGCGTCTTGCTATTTTGGTTTTTGGACCTATATATCTTGCCATTTTGTGTTGTTTTATTAATGATTATACTCTTCTGCTTTTTGGAGGACGACATCCATTGTGAGGAAGTGGTGTAATATCTTTAATAGATAATACTTCTAATCCACTAGCTTGTAAAGTACGAATCGCACTTTCTCTTCCGCTTCCTGGTCCTTTTACAAAAACATCAATTTTTTTCATACCTGCATCAACAGCAACTTTAGCACATTCTGAAGCAGCAGTTTGGGCAGCATAAGGAGTATTCTTTTTTGAACCTCTAAAACCCATCTTACCAGCAGATCCCCATGATACAACCTGACCAGTTGCATTGGTAATTGAGATAATTATATTATTAAAAGAAGCCTTAATGTGAGCTTGACCATGAGTGTCAATAACCACAACTCTCTTTTTACTAACTTTTTTATTATTTGTAGCCATTATTTTATATTATGCTATTTATTATTTAGTAACTTTCTTTTTACCAGCTACTGTTTTACGCTTACCTTTTCTAGTACGAGAATTGGTTTTAGTTCTTTGACCTCTAACAGGTAAACCTTTACGATGTCTTAAACCACGATAACAACCAATATCAAGTAAACGCTTAATATTTAATTGCTTCTCTGACCTTAACTCACCTTCAACAGTGATTAGATCAGTAATATGCTTACGAATTGCACTTAATTCATCATCACTCCACTCGTTAACTTTTTTATTAACGTCAATGTTGTTAGAATTTAGTATTAACGTAGCAGTTGCACGACCAATTCCGTAAATATAGGTTAAACCTATCTCACCTCTTTTATTTTTTGGTAAATCTATACCTGATATACGAGCCATATTATATTATTATCCTTGACGTTGTTTAAACTTTGGGTTCTTTTTGTTAATTACGTAAACTCTCCCTTTACGTTTTACAATTACACAATCTTCGCTGCGTTTCTTTACAGAAGCTCTTACTTTCATTTCTTCTATTATATTTTTATTTGTATCTATAAATAATTCTACCCTTTGTCAAATCGTATGGACTCATTTCGCATGCAATTTTATCTCCAGGTAAAATCTTGATGTAATGCATTCTCATTTTGCCCGAAATATGAGCTATGATTTGATGTCCATTTTCTAACTGAACTCTAAACATAGCATTACTAAGGGCTTCAACAATAATACCGTCTTGTTTTATAACTGATTGTTTTGACATTTTTTAACAGGGTTGCGAAAATAATATTATTTTTGAAATTTTCAACAACATTATTAAGCAGCAGTATTGCTACCACTTCTTCCTTTAATTTTACCACTTTTCATTAAACCATCATACTGACGCATTAACAAGTGACTTTCAATTTGCTGTAAAGTATCAAGTACAACACCAACTAAAATAAGTAAAGATGTTCCACCATAAAACTGAGCAAATTGACTATTGATGTTAAATGCTCCCGCAAACGAAGGTAAAACAGCAACAAAAGCTAAAAATATTGCTCCTGGTAATGTTATTCTACTCATCACATTATCTATGAAATCAGCGGTTGATTTACCTGGCTTGATTCCTGGAATAAAACCATTATTTTTCTTCATATCATCAGAAATTTGATTAGAATTTACTGAGATAGCTGTGTAAAAATAAGTAAATAATATAATAAATATACCGAAAGTTAAATTATAAGCGAAAGATAACGGATTAGAAAATGCTGATAAAAAAGTTCCAGCATTTGAATTGGCAAAAAATTGAGAAATATAACCTGGTATAAACATTAAAGCTTGTGCAAATATAATTGGCATAACACCGGCAGCATTAACTTTCAAAGGAATATATTGTCTAACACCACCAAACTGTCTGTTTCCTACAATTCGCTTAGCGTATTGTACTGGTATCCGCCTCGTTCCTTGAACTAGTAAAATAGTTACCATTATTACAGCAAACAAAGCGGCTAATTCAATTACAAAAATTACTAAACCACCACCGCCTGTAGACAATTTAAAATTAAACTCATCCCAAAATGCAATTGGCAACCGAGCAATAATTCCAATCATAATTATTAAAGAAATACCATTTCCAATACCTTTATCAGTAATTCTTTCACCTAACCACATAACAAACATGGTACTGGCAGTAAGAATAATCATTGAACTAAAAGTAAACATAAAATCAGATACATAATTGGAAGATATGATTGCATTAGCACTCGTATTCTTCAAATTTACTATAAAACCATATGATTGTACGATTGTTATTGCAATAGTCAAATATCTAGTAATTTGGTTGATTTTCCTTCTTCCATCTTCACCTTCTTTTTGCATTTTTTGAAATGATGGTAGAGCCAAAGAAAGTAATTGAACAACTATAGAAGCACTAATATAAGGCATGATGCCTAGCGCGAAAATAGAAGCACGACCAAATGCTCCACCTGCGAACATATTAATGATACCAAATAAACCTCCATCAGATTGTTTTGAATCTAAAAGGCTTGGATCAATTCCAGGTAAAGTTACATAGCTACCAATACGGTAAACAAGTAATAACCAAAATGTTATTTGAAGTTTGTACCTTAAATCATCAATTCTCCAAATGTTTTTTAATGTATCAAATAATTTTTTCATGTATTAGATTTTAGCTATAGAACCCCCAACTGCTTCAATTGCCTTTTTTGCAGATTCAGAAAAGGCATGAGCCTTTACATCAATTGCAATAGATACTTCTCCGCGACCTAAAATTTTAACAAGATCGTTTTTACTTACCACGCCATTGGCTATTAGAACCTCAAAATCAATTGATTTTAAATTTTTTTCTGAAGCTATGATTTGAAGTCTATCTAAATTGATACCTACATATTCAATTCTATTTAAGCTTTTGAAACCAATTTTAGGTAAACGTCTATATAAAGGCATTTGACCACCCTCAAAACCACGTTTTGTGCTAGTTCCACTTCTAGAACCAGCTCCCTTATTACCTCTTGCAGCGGTGCCACCTTTTCCACTACCTTCTCCCCTACCTATCCTTTTACCTTCTTTATGAACTGAACCAGCTGCTGGCTTTAAATTATGTAAATTCATTGATTAATATTTTTAAATGTTTTCAACTTTTAATAAATGAGCAACTTTATTGATCATACCTAGTACAGCAGGTGTTCCTTCAACCTCACGAGATTGATTTAACTTTGAAAAACCTAAAGCTTTAATGGTACGTTTTTGACCCTCAGGCCTATCAATTATGCTTTTTACGTATGTAATTTTTACCTTAGCCATTATTAATATCTCCTCCATTAAAAACTTTTTTCATTGAAATTCCACGTGTGTTAGCGATTGTAAAAGCATCACGCATGTTTAACAAAGCATCTACAGTAGCTTTAACCACATTGTGTGGATTTGAAGAACCTTTAGATTTTGCTAATACATCAGTTACACCAGCACTTTCTAAAACAGCGCGCATTGCTCCACCAGCAATTACGCCAGTACCATGAGCTGCAGGTTTTAAGAAAACTCTACCTCCACCATATTTTCCTAATTGTTCGTGAGGGATAGTACCCTTTAAAACAGGAACTTTCATTAAATTCTTTTTTGCGTCTTCTACTCCTTTGCTGATAGAATCAGTTACCTCATTAGCTTTACCTAAACCGTAACCAATAACACCATTTCCATCGCCAACTACAACTAAAGCTGAAAAGCTAAAAGTACGACCACCTTTTGTAACCTTCGCTACACGGTTTATTGAAACTACTCTTTCTTTAAGCTCTATGTCGCTTGATTTTACTCTTTTTATATTTTCTGTAGACATAATATTTATTGTTTTATTTTATGTTGTAAACAACACAAAACGATAAAAGCAATTTAAAACTTTAAACCTCCTTCACGTGCACCATCAGCTAAACTTTTGATACGACCATGGTACAAATATCCATTTCTATCAAAAACAACCTCTGTAATACCTGTTGCTATTGCCTTTTGAGCTATTTCTTTACCTACTAAACTAGATAAATCAACTTTACAAACTTTTTCACTAATTGAACGAGAAGAAGATGAAACTAAAGTTTTACCAGCTACATCATCAATAATTTGTGCATATATAGCTTTATTGCTACGAAATACAGATAAGCGTGGTTTTAAAGATGTTCCTTTTATTCTACCACGAATACCTCTTTTTATTCTTAATCTGCGTAATTCTTTTTTGGTTGCCATTACTTTTTATTATTTAGATGCTGTTTTACCCGCTTTTCTTCTTAATACCTCACCAACAAACTTGATACCTTTGCCTTTGTAAGGCTCTGGAGAACGTAATGAACGAATTTTAGCAGCTACTTGACCAATCAACTGTTTGTCGGCACTTTCTAAGGTAATGATTGGATTTTTACCTTTTTCAGTTTCAGTTTTCACTGAAATTTCCTTTGGAACCTCAAAATAAATATGATGTGAGAATCCTAAAATTAAATCAAGGATATTACCCTCATTAGTAGCCTTGTAACCAACACCAACTAATTCTTGTTTTTTAATGTAACCTTGAGTTACACCAACAATCATATTATTTATTAATGATCTATAAAGACCATGTAAAGCTCTATGTCTTTTGTGATCAGTTGGTCTTGAAACCAAAATTTCACCTTCGTTAAGAGTAATTGTTATATCTGCATCAATTTGTTGATGTAATTCGCCTTTAGGACCTTTAACGGTAACTAAATTATTAGAGTTGATTTTAAAATCAACACCAACTGGTAATTTTATTGGGGCTTTTCCTATACGTGACATGAAATTATTCTCCTATTAATTAATAAATGTAACATAATACTTCACCACCAACATTAAGTTTTCTAGCTTCTTTATCAGTCATTACACCTTTAGATGTAGTAAGCACTGCAATACCTAAACCATTGATAACTCTTGGCATAGTATCCATACCAGCATATCTTCTTAAACCAGGACGACTAACGCGGTCTAGTTTTTTGATAGCCGAGGCTTTAGTAATAGGATGATATTTTAAGGCAATTTTTATTGAACCTTGGTGATTTACTACGTCTTCAAACTTGTAATTTAAGATGTAACCTTTTTCAAAAAGTACTCTTGTAATTTCTTTTTTCAAGTTAGACGCAGGAATTTCTACGATGCGATGATTTGCTTTGATAGCATTACGCAACCTTGTTAAGTAATCTGATATTGGATCTGTCATTATGTTTTTGTTTGTACTTGTTAGCAGTAAGCCAAGGGCACTCTTACTAACTAAGTTAATTATAATTTATAAAGGGGTGCAAATATAACTATTTATACACCTTTAGCAAATTTATTTTAAATTACCAAGAAGACTTAGTAACTCCAGGTATTTTTCCCATTGAAGCAAGTTCACGGAATTGATTACGACAAATACCGAAATCACTCATATAACCTTTAGGTCTTCCAGTTAATTTACATCTGTTATGTAAACGTACAGGAGATGAATTTCTAGGTAATTTTTGTAAACTTACGTAATCACCAGCCTCTTTAAGAGCCTTACGTTTGTCGGCAAATTGAGCATTTAGTTTTTCTCTTTTACGCTGACGAGCTTTTACTGATTCTTTAGCCATTTGTTGATTATTTATTTTGATTTTTGAAAGGTAAACCAAATTCTTTCAATAATGAAAGACATTCTTCATCTGTTGAAGCCGTTGTTACAAACGTGATATCCATACCATTAATACGAGTAACTTTTTCAATTACAATTTCAGGGAAAATAATCTGTTCAGTAATACCCATGGTGTAGTTACCACGACTATCAAAACCCTTATCATTTAAACCAGCAAAATCTCTAACGCGAGGTAATGATACAGAAATTAATCTATCCAAAAACTCATACATTTTAACACCTCTTAAAGTAACGCGAGCTCCAATAGGAATATTCTTACGCAATTTAAAATTAGAAATATCTTTTTTAGATTTTGTACCTACAGCTTTTTGACCAGCAATAGCAGTCATTTCAAGTAAAGCTTGATCAACTATTTTTTTATCTGATACTGCCGCACCTACACCTTGGTTTAAACAAATTTTCACCAATTTAGGCACTTGCATTACATTTTTATATCCAAACTTTTCTATCATGGCAGGTTTAACCTTGGCATCATAGTCTTGTTTTAATCTAGGAACGTATGTTGTTGTCATGTTCTTAATTAATTATATCTTGAGATTTTTTTGAAAATCTAACCGTCTTACCTTCTGCATCTTTCTTGCGACCGATTTTTGAGGCAACACCATTATTATCTAATACTGCTAAGTTACTAATACTAATAGCCGCTTCTTTTTTAATAATACCACCTTGCTGATTTTGAGCATTAGGTTTGGTATGACGACTTACTATATTGATACCTTCTACGATGGCTTTATTTTTACGAGTAATAATTTCTAAAACTTTACCAGTTTTACCTTTATCATCTCCAGCAATCACCTTTACGCGATCATCTTTCTTGATACGTAATTTTACCTTGTTGTTTACGTTTTTTTCCATGATTATAATACCTCCGGTGCTAATGATACAATTTTCATGAATTGTTTTTCTCTTAACTCACGAGCAACTGGGCCAAAAATACGAGTAGCGCGAGGTTCATCTTGTGCATTTAACAAAACACATGAATTATCGTCAAAACGAATGTAAGAACCATCGGATCTACGAATCTCTTTTTTTGTTCTTACAACAACAGCTTTAGAAACTGCTCCTTTTTTAACTCCTCCTGAAGGTAAAGCTGACTTAACTGTTACTACAATTTTATCACCTACAGAAGCATATCTTCT
>JBGSBN010000123.1:0-10445 GCA_041730515.1 Methylacidiphilales bacterium
TGGTATTGGTATCTAAATAATTCAATACATAACTAATTGGGAAAGTTATAATATAGTAAAAAGGTAAAATTAAGAAGAAAATTTTGCTCGTATTTAACAATAACATTGGATATTTCATGCTAAGTTTCCAAGCTATTTTACCCGGATTGCCATAACTGTAAAGTATTTCCATTTTTTCGAAACCAGCTTTTTTTAATTTTTCGGCCATTTCGGCTACCGGATAACCATCGCGAACGTGCTCACCAATAAAGCTTTCACCTGTTTCTTCGTGCACATCGCTACCACCTTGGTCGCTTGGTGTACTAATTAAAAGCATTGCGCCCGGTTTCATGGCTTGGTGGTAGTTGGTAAATACATCTACATCCTCTAAAATATGTTCCATTACATCTACACAAAGAACTAAATCGTATTTGTTGGTAGCAAAAGGTTTTGTTAAATCGGCAAACTGAAACTTAGCATTGCTTAACCCCACTTTTACAAAAAACTCATTACAATCTGCAATTTGTTTTTCCATTACATCTAATGAATCGATGGTGTATTGGTTTTTATGTTTTGCTAAAAAATAACTGTATTGACCAAAGCCAGAGCCAGCATCACAAATTAAAGCTTTAGGATTATTGTTAATCCAAGTTTTTAACTCGCGGTGAATATGCCAACTGCGTAGCAAAAGTAAATCTAAAAGGCTGTAAAATATTTTACGTAAAATGGTGAATTTGTTAAATACAATTCCTAGGTCTTTTTTTATTGGATCGTAATTCATTATGCTAAAATGCTGTGTGTATTTTTATAGTTAAATTTTATTTTCCTTTTTTTTCGTCTTCATCTTTTACCTTTTGCATTACCTTTTCCATGTGGAAAACATAATCTAAACTATCGTCTACAAAAAAGGAAAGTTCGGGTACTATACGTGCTTGGTTTTTAATTTTAGAGGCTAGTCTGCGTCTAATTTCTCTATTGTTAAAGTTAATTAAATCGAGGAGTTCTGTTTTATTGGCAGTATTTAAAAAACTTAAATACACTTTTGCAAAACCTAAATCGGGCGAGACTTCCACCTTGCTTATAGTAATAAATGCATTATTAAACGAACCACTTTCTTTTAAAAATATATCGGCCAAATACTGTTGTATAATGCCTGCAAACTTTTCCTGACGAATACCCATAACTAAAATAATAGCTACAAATATAAGCAGCCAAATGTAAAATAGCTATTTTTACTAAATATTGCCTTTTTATAATTTAAAATTAAAGTTTTCTTACCAGCATCAATCCATCGCGAAGCGGCAATAAAATATTTTCTACACGGCTATCTGCTGTAATTTTTTGGTTTAAATGATGCAAAATTTGTGTGTCTTTATCTTTTTCAATTGCTTTTTCGTTTAAAACCTTTCCGCTCCAAAGCACATTATCTAATAAAATAAATGCTCCTGAGGGAATTATTTCTATTGCCAAATCGTAGTACCTTTCGTAATTAGGTTTATCGGCATCAATAAAAACCAAATCAAAAGGGTGGTTTAGAGTCCTAATTATTTGATAAGCATCGCCAATAATATGCCTTACTTTGGCTTTCATTCCTGCTTTTTCAATGTATTCGCCTACCAAATCTTCGTTTTCGGGGTTTACATCTATGGTAAAAAGTTTTCCATTTTCTTGCAAACCTTCAGCAAGGCAAAGGGCTGAATAACCTGTATAAGTTCCAATTTCTAAAATGTATTTAGGCTTAATCATGCAGCTAATCATGCTTAAAAAGCGCCCTTGAAAATGTCCGCTAATCATTCGTGGTTGCAAAACATTAGCATTGGTATGGCGATTTAAATTTTTTAAAACCTCGTTTTCTTTGCTTGAATGATTATCGCAATATGTTTGTAAATCTTTTGGAATTAAATCAAAACTCATCATACAAAAGTAATATTTTGCATGAATTAGGCTAAAATACTAACATTACTCACTTTCAAAATTGAGCATTAACAATATTTATATTTCAATGTCAAAATACAGTCATAAGGGGCGATATTGATAATCGTCATAAGGTTTATTACACAAGTGTATCGACTTTTGCCCCACTTAAATAAATAAAAATGACTAAAAAATTCCTTTCAATCTTATTTTTAGCTTTAATAGTTAATAATGTTTTTTCACAAATTACTAATGTTGACTCTGTAAGCATGACAGTTGGAACTTCGGTAGATGTTTTTTATAATTTAGCAACAGGAAAAAAAGATACGGTTTCAAACAGAAACTGGCATTTAGCATTTGCTGTGCGCAATGCTCAGCCACCTTTAAAAACCATGCAAGCCTCTACAGTTTTAATTAATGAAGGACGTGGCGTTTCGTTGTACGAATCAAATCAATCATTTTCAAATTGGAGCACTTTTGATACTACAGGTTGGAAAACTTGGCCAGCTGCTTTCAATAGCGATTCTACTTGGGATATTGGTGCATTTAATAAAAACAGAAGTCTTTCTAATCCTTTCGATTACGGTTGGGGTACTTACGATATGACTTCGCGCGATGTATCTGGTTCAAAAGTATTTTTAATTGCAGTTGATAATGCACAAAATCCATTTGGATCACCATCAAGTTTTAGAAAAATTTCTATCCAAAAAATTGCTTACGATTCAATGTGGGTATTTACCATTAGTAGATTAGATGGAACTGATAGCAACACAGTTACCATTAAGAAAAAAGATTTTGCAGGTAAATTATTTGCTTTTTACAACATGAATACCAAAACTGTTATTGACAGAGAGCCAGTACCTGCTAAAGATTGGAATTTATTATTTACCCGTTACAAAGCTTTGGTTACTTTAGGTCCTAACACCATTATGTATCCTGTGGCTGGTGTATTACAAAATAATAATACAATGGCTTACAAAGTACAAGGCGATAGCGCAAACAGCTTTAGATATGATACTTTACAATTTGTTTCGAAAATTAGAACCATTGATTGGGATTGGAAAGTAATAACTACCGCTCCAGGTGCATGGCCTGTTAAAGATTCGTTGGTTTACTTTACTCGTGTTGCCAATAAAATTAACAAAATTAAATTTACTAGCTACTATGCTGGCACCGATAGACAAAGCATTGTATTTAATAAAACTGAATATGCTGGTTTAAGTGTAAATGAAACAGTTAAAAATAAATTGCAAGTAAGTGTATATCCAAATCCTGCCAACGAAAACATTTTTGTTTCTTTAAACGAAAATGTAAAACTAGCTCAAGTAACTGTTAGTAATTTAAGCGGAAAAGCTATCATTAGTTCAGAAATTACTGCTGATAACAAAATAGATGTAAGCAGCTTACCAATGGGTATGTACTTATTAACTATTGCTACCAATAACGGAAGCGAAACAGTTAAATTTATTAAACAATAGTTATCAAGCAATAATTTGAATAACATCACCTACCAATTTTTTAAAACCATCAACAAGGTAATTTGTGCCTTGTTGATGGTTTTTGGTGTTGTTAATTTAAATGCGCAAACACAAGATACTACTAAAAGTAAAGGGTTAGGCGAAATAATTATTACTGGCCAAATAGGGGAGTGTACTCAAGGTAACTCCATTTTAAAGGTAAAGGTTATTGATATTAAGCGAATAAACTTGCAAGGTGCGTTTAATTTACCCATGCTTTTAGCAAATGAACTAAACGTAAGAATTAATTATGACCCAATGCTTGGAAACAGCATTAGTTTGCAAGGTATTTCAGGGCAAAATATTAAAGTATTAATTGATGGAGTGCCCGTAATTGGTCGTGAAGGCGGAAACATTGATTTGACACAAATTAACCTTTCAAGTGTAGAGCGCATAGAAATGGTAGAAGGCCCAATGGGAGTTAATTATGGTTCAGATGCAATGGGTGGCGTTATTAATATTATTACCAAAAAAACAGTAAAAAACCGCACTCGATTAAGCGCAGGAAGTTATGTTGAATCAATTGGGCAATACAACTTCGATTTACAAGCATCTACAGGAATTAACAAATTGGGAATCCAAACCAATTTTCAACGTAACTTTTTTGAAGGATTTAATAATGAAAATTCTTTACGTTTTAAAACTTGGAAACCAAGAACTCAATATTTGGCCGATGTTAATTTTTCTTATTTTATTAAAAATGGATTCCTTCGTTTAAACAATCATTTTTTTGATGAAAAAGTATCGAACAAAGGCGAACCAAACATTAATTCATTTGAGGCAACCGCTACAGATGAATATTATTTTACCCGAAGGTTAGGTAGCAGTTTGTTTTTCGATAAAAAATTAAATAATAATTGGGGTTTAAATGTGGTTGCCAGTTTTCAAAGTTATAGGAGAATTCGCAGATCGGTTTTTGTGCAATTAGGCGATACCATTAAAGAAAAATTGATTGATGATGCAGAAATGCAAGATACTAGTTATTTTAGTTTGTACATGAGCAGAGGTATTTTAACCAAAAAAAGTTCAGCTAATAAAAAAGTGAGCTATCAAATTGGTTATGAAATAAATATTGACGAAGTAAAAGGATCTAAAATTAGTAATGGTTATGCTTCTATTGGCGATTACGGCTTATTTGGTGCAGCTGAAATTAAGTTTAACAAGCAATTGTTAGTTAGACCATCAGCCAGGGTTATATATAATACCCAATTTGCAGCACCAATTATTCCTTCGCTTAATATTAAGTACGATTTTAACACCGTTTGGTCTTTAAGAGCTTCATATGCGCGTGGTTTTAGAGCACCATCTTTAAAAGAATTGCATTTAGCGTTTGTTGACCCACAGCACAATGTGCTTGGGAACCAAAATTTAAAGGCAGAAACAGGCCATAATTTTCAATTGGCTTTTACCCGTTCTAATAAAATTTATAAAAATTATACCTTAACAATTGAGCCTTCGTTGTTCTATAATAATATCAATAATATGATTGATTTGGTAAGGTTAAACACGAGTACAGTTGCTGCTCAATACAATAATATTGCTAATTTTGAAAATGTTGGATTTAATTTTAATACAGGAGTAGTTAGCAATACCGTAAATATGCAGATTGGTTACGCATTTAGTGCACGTCAAAATTCAATTTTGGCGCAATCAAACGCCAATACTTACTTTTACACCAACGAATTTAGAGTTAATACCAGTTACACTTTTACCAAAGCCGAGGCAACTATCAGTGTTTTCTATAAATTTAACGGTGCTATGCAATATTATCAATACAATTTAACCGACAATAATATTGTATTGGGAGGCATTAATCATTTTGATTTATTGGATGTAACATTCAATAAATATTTTATAAAAAGAAAAGTGAATGTAACATTAGGTTCAAAAAATGTATTAAATACAGTGAATGTGAATGCTAATTTAATTAGTGGACCACATGCAACTGCTGGCAACAGCGCTTTAATAGCTATGGGAAGAACTTTTTTTGTATCGATTAAATTTAACATCGATTTTGTTACCCCGCAAAAAGGTAAGGAAATAGTTGTAAACTAAATAATAAATAAACTAACGTGAATATTAATAAACTAGCATACTTTCTTTTAGTAATAACATTTGTAATTACTGCTTGCGAAAAAGATGAACCAACTATAAAACTTCCTCCTCGTGGCAATACTTCATTTATTGTGGTGGATAGTTTAGGTAAAGATTTTGATAAACAAGCTTTTTTTAATTTAAAAGATAGCCAAATAACTTTGGTAAATATTAATAGCTGGGATTTGTCGTTTGAAGCTTCTCCATTTGGTTATAACATTACCATTAATGGTGGAATGGATATGTATGCTGCTAGGATTAATTCGCGTAAATTCATAAAAAGCAACAAGCCAGATACTTTTAATTATAAGTGGGATGCCCCATGCGGCTGTTACGATTCGTTAGCCATTAAGAATTGGATTGATAATGACGATAAAATATATGTTTTAGATAGAGGAGGTTATTATAAAACTGATAGGTATTATCAAATTCGTTTTATTTCTGTTTCCCCTTACGATTATAAATTTGAATATGCCACGCTCGATAATCCAAGTGCGGTTACAAGTGTTATTTTGAAAAAAGACCCAACCAAACTAAATGTTTATTATAGTTTCACCACCCCAACAACCTACATTAACTTTGAGCCTAAAAAAGAAAATTGGGATTTTTGTTTCCTAAAATACCGTTATGTTTTTTACGAAAATAATCCAATAGTAAAGTACGTTGTGAGAGGAATTTTTATAAATTCCTCAAAAGTAGATGTAGCCGTTGATAGTGTTGCTAATTTTGAAAATATTACACCATCATTTACTGAAAATTGTCAATACTCAAACTTACGAGATGTAATGGGTTATGACTGGAAAATATATAATTTTACAAGTGGCCAGTATGTGGCGCGAACTAAAGTAAACTATATTATCAGAAATTGGCATACACACGAAAAATATAAATTACGTTTTTTAGATTTTAACAATAATGGCATAAAAGGCACTCCAAAATTTGAGTACCTAATAATGAAATAGTCAAATTAATTTTTGTAATTATCAATTGCATTCCTCACATTTCCATGTGTTTTAAGTAGTTGTTTAGCTTTTGTTTCGCTAATTTTTAGTTCGTCCATTATCATTTTGATACCGCGGTCAATTAGTTTATTGTTACTTAATTGCATATCTACCATTTTATTTCCTTTAATGCGCCCAAGTTTTATCATTAGGCTTGTGCTAATCATGTTTAAAACCAGCTTTTGAGCCGTCCCAGACTTCATCCTAGTGCTTCCCGTAACAAATTCGGGCCCAACTACTATTTCAATTGGAAACTGCGCCTCATGGGCAATTACACTTCCTTTATTACAAACTATACATGCAGTTTTATTTCCATTTTTATTGGCTTTTTGCAACGCGCCTAATACATAAGGAGTAGAACCACTAGCTGCAATACCAATAATAAAATCGTTTTTAGTAATTTTATATTCGGCTAAATCTTTCCAACCTTGCTTGGTATCATCTTCGGCAAATTCCACCGCTTTTCTAATAGCTTGGTCTCCACCAGCCATAATACCAACTACTAAACCATGAGGAACACCAAATGTTGGTGGACATTCACTTGCATCTACTATGCCCAATCTGCCGCTTGTTCCTGCTCCAAGGTAAAACAACCTGCCACCATTTTTCATTTCCTTGTAAGCCTCGTTTACCACTTTTTTTATTTTAGGTAATACCTTTTTTATGGCCAAAGGAACTGTTTGATCTTGTTCATTTATACCATTTAGAAGCTCATCGGTACTCATTTTCTCTAAATTATTGTATAATGAACTTTGTTCTGTAGTCCTGCTGGTATTATTTATCATGGTTTAAAAAAATTAAAACTTTTATAGGCAAAATTGCTTTTTATATTTGCGCAGCAAATTAAATAAAAATATACATGAATAACAGTTCGCATAATTGGAAACCCTTAATATATTCGCTATTGGTAGCACTTGGTATTGTTATAGGTGTTGTTTTAAAACCAACAAGTGGTTTAAAACATATAGGTAGTCAAAATAAATTTAACGAATTATTAGGGATTATTCAAAGCGAGTATGTAGATACTGTTAATTTAGAAAATATTGAATCGCAAGCATTTAATGATTTGTTAAATAAACTTGATCCCCATTCAGTGTATATTCCGGCTAAAGATTTACAAGCCGCCAACGAACCTTTAGATGGAAATTTTGAAGGAATTGGTGTAGAGTTTAATATTGTAAACGATACCATTATGGTGGTTTCAGCCATTAGCGGTGGACCTTCGGCTGATTTAGGAATTCAAAGTGGAGATAGAATTATTAAAGCAGATACTACCCATTTGGCTGGTGTAAAAATAACCAACGATGAGGTGGTTAAAAATTTGAGAGGAAAAAAGGGAAGTAAAGTATTAGTAACCATTTTTAGGCCATCTACCAAACAAAAAATTGACTATTCAATTACTAGAAATACCATTCCAATTTATAGTGTAGATGCTAGTTTTATGCTTGATAATAAAACTGGTTATGTAAAAATAAGCAGGTTTGGAGCCACCACTCATGAGGAATTTATTGATGCCATTGTTAAGCTAAAAAAACAAAACATGCAAAGTTTGGTGCTTGATTTAAGAGGCAATCCGGGTGGTTATTTAAAAGCAGCAACTGATATTGTAGATGAATTATTAGATGATGGCAAAATGATAGTTTATACCGAAGGTAGGGCTAAACCTCGCCAAAGTTATAAAACTGAAAAATCTGGCATTTTTGAAGAAGGGAAATTAGCGGTGCTAATTGATGAAGGCTCGGCCAGTGCTAGCGAAATTGTAAGTGGAGCCATACAAGATTGGGATAGAGGTTTAGTAATAGGCCGCAGAAGTTTTGGTAAAGGATTGGTGCAGGAGCCTTTTGAACTGAGCGATGGAAGTGCCATAAGATTAACCATAGCAAGATATTATACACCTAGTGGACGTTGTATTCAAAAAAAGTATAGCGATGGATACGATAAATATGAAGAAGATTTATTAAACCGTTTTGAAAATGGGGAGTTAGAAGACGAAGAAAAAATAATTATTAACGATACCACCAAATATTTTACCAAACTAAAAAATCGTGTGGTTTATAGTGGTGGCGGAATTTCGCCCGATTTTAAGGTAATAATTGATACTTCATTTAACTCTAAATTTTTAACTCATGTGGCTGCAGCAGGTCTACTAAACAAAACCTGTTACCAGTATGTGGATGCAAATAGAACTAAATTAAAAAGTTACGCTTCGTTAGAACAATTTATCGCCAAATTTGAGGTTGGAAATGATTTGGTGCAACAGCTAATTTCATTGGCCGAGTTAGAAAAAATAGCTAAACCAACAGCATTAGAAATGGCCCGTTCTGAGGCGTTTATAAAGCAGCAATTAAAAGCATTAATTGCCCGTCAAATTTGGCGTGATGGTGGTTATTTTAAAGTAAATAGCTCAAAAGATAGAACCATTCAAAAAGCAATTTTAGAATTAGGCAAATAATTAATTATTAATAGTTTGATTGTTTAGGATACAATCAAACTATTTTTTAAATTTTAAACTTAGTAAAAGCCAAGCTATTAAACAACCTAAGGTATTTGCAACCATGTCCAAATAATCGAACGAACGATTAGTAAATACTGTGGCTTGCAGTATTTCTATTAAAATACCAAACCCGGTGCCTATTAAAAATGCAGGCAAAATTATTTGAAAATTAGTTGCTGATAAGTTGGTTTTTCTGTAAGCAATTGCTATTAAATAGGTTTCAGTTCCAAATAAAAGCAAGTGTGCTACTTTGTCAATTCTAATTAAACTCGAAAATTCGAAATGTGGTAAATTGCTACCATTGGTGCCACATAAACCTGTAACTATTATTGCCCACAAGTACGCAAATTTATACGTTTTTAAATGCTTGAAAATCATGTTCAAATATATTTATTTAGTTATAAAAAAAACCAGATTTTAAGTAATGTTAAACATAATGTTAGCCAGTGCGGTTTTTCAGCCGGTGCGGTTTTGTAAACCGCACTTATTATTATTAGCATTTGTAATGCGTAAAATATATCTGCCTTTTAATATATTTGCTTTATGTCTTTAAAAACCATTACAGATAAAGAAGGAATTTATTTTGTAACATCAACTGTAGTTGATTGGGTTGATGTTTTTACACGCCCAGTTTATCGTTATATAATTATTGATTCATTAAAACATTGCATAAATGAAAAAGGCTTAGAATTATACGCGTGGGTTATTATGTCAAACCATATACATTTAGTTGCCGCTTCAAAACCAGGTTTTGATTTAAGTGATACCATGCGTGATTTTAAAAAATATACAAGCAAACAAATTACAGCAGCTATTTTAAACGAAAACGAGAGTAGAAAAGATTGGATGATAAATAGGTTTGAATATGCAGGTAGAAATGATAAGAAAATAAAAAACTATAAGTTTTGGCAAGATGGTAACGAAGCCAAAATTGTTCATAATTTTGAGTTTTTAAAACAAAAAATAGACTACATCCATAATAATCCTGTAAAAGCTGAAATAGTCGAATATGCAGAACAATACAAATTTAGCTCTGCAATTGATTATGCTGGTAGAAATGGTTTACTTAAAATATTATTGGCATGGTAAAAAGCGGATTGCAAATCCTTATAGTAAATGGGTCGGATTACAAATCCGAACCAGCGGCTATGCCGCTTCTACCAGCAAGTGCGGTTTTGCAAACCGCACTTTATAAAATTAGCATTTGAAATGCGTAAAATAACATTAACCTCAATATATTTGCTAAATGAATAGCATGGTAAAAAGCGGATTACAAATCCTTATAGTAAATGGTTCGGATTACAAATCCGAACCAGCGGCTATGCCGCTTCTACCAGCCAGTGCGGTTTTGCAAACCGCACTTTATAAAATTAGCATTTGAAATGCGTAAAATAACATTAATCTCAATATATTTGCTAAATGACTAGCATGGTAAAAAGCGGATTA
>JBGSBN010000124.1:0-10415 GCA_041730515.1 Methylacidiphilales bacterium
TAAAAACATGGTAATGATGCTGTTATTGTGTAGTTTTAGTTTGACCTTATTTGCAGTAGGCGATACTAAATTTCAAATAAAATTTATTGAAAATAAAGGACAGTGGACACCTGAGGTTTTGTTTAAAGCCGATATTCCAGGTGGGCATTTATTTGTGTCAAAAAATTGCTTAACCTATTATTTAATTGATAAAAAAGCAGTTCACGATCATCAGCATGGGTATAAAATTTCAGGAGGAAATGCCCAAGTAGTAAAAGTATTTTTTGAAAATGGTACACCCGAAAATGTGTCGGTAGAAGCCAACATGCCTTTTTCAGAGTATTATAATTTTTTTATTGGCGCACAAACCAATTGGCGCAGTAAAGTAAGGGCTTATGGCCAAATTGTACTGAAAAATGTTTATAAAGGAATTGATTTAGAAATAAATAGCAATGGTTATTCGGCTAAATCTAATTTTATAGTAAAACCCAATATCAATCCAAATCAAATAAAATTAAGATACGAAGGTGCTGATTCTATTTTTAAAGAAAATGATGATTTAGTGGTAAAAACTTGGGTTGGAACCATTGTGGAACAAAAACCTGAATCGTTTCAACGTTTAAAAAATATTTCAACCACCATTTATTCCTCGTATCAATTAGAGAAAAATGTATTGAGTTTTAATATTGGCGAGTACCAAAAAGACCGAGAATTAATTATTGACCCAACTTTAATTTTTGGCACTTACGTTGGTTCCGTTTCTGATAATTTTGGTTTTTGTTCAGCCTTTGATTTAAATGGAAATGCCTTTGCAGGTGGAACCATTTATGGTGCTAATTTCCCGAAAACTACCGGAAGGTTTCAAGCCACTTTTGCCGGTGGAAATGGGTCTGGCAACGAATATGCTCGCGATTGTATTGTTGCTAAATTTTCGCCTGATGGAACCAACATGATTTGGGCAAGTTATTTAGGTGGAACTCATAATGAACAACCTCATAGTATGAGTGCCAATAGTGCAGGCGATTTAGTGGTAATGGGCTCTACGTATTCTTCTAATTTTCCTGTATCAAATGCTGGTTATGATAGAACTTTTAATGGAATAACCGATATTTTTGTAAGTAAATTAAGCAATGATGGTACTTCCTTATTGGGTTCTACTTTTTTAGGTGGTGCAGCTCGCGATGGAATTTCGGGAACGGAGGAACATGGCTACCCAACTGCAAACGGAATTTTATGTTATAACTATGCCGATTGGTATAGAGGTGAAGTAATTGTTGACATGTTTAACAATATTTATATTTCAAGTGTTACCTCTTCGCGTAATACAGATTTAATACCATTGCCCAATGCTTTTCAACCAACTTATGGTGGCGGAAATATTGATGGTTTGGTAGCAAAGTTCAATAGTTCGTTAACCAATTTAAACTTTTGTACTTATGTAGGTGGCACTGGCGATGATGCTTGTTATGCCATTATCATTGACGTATTGAATAATTTATATGTAACAGGTGGAACTACTTCTAATAATTTACCTGGCGCATCTACTGCTTTCCCTTACAAAGGTGGAGTAGATGGTTATGTTCTAAAAACCAATACCAACGGTTCAGGTGCGCCAACGTGTGTTTATGTTGGTACTCCATCATACGATCAAACTTTTTTGATACAGGTAAACGATAGGGGAGATGTGTATGTAATTGGGCAAACCGCAGGAGCCATTAATGTTTCTCCAGGTGTTTATAGTGTGCCAAATGGCAAACAATTTGTGAAAGGATTTAACCGCAATTTATCAACCGAAATAGTATCAACTACTTTTGGCAAATCCGCTGCATTTCCAAGTTTATCGCCTACTGCTTTTGTAATTGATAAATGCGATAGGTTATACTTTAGTGGATGGGGTGGAAGTGTAAACTTAATTAATAATCCCAATTTGGATAATACCAATGGTTTGCCAACTACGGCCAATGCTTTTCAACGAACTACCGATGGTAGCGATTTTTACTTAATGATTTTGGGTGATGGTTTAAAAGAGTTAACTTATGCCAGTTTTTATGGAGGAAATTTAAGTGCTGAACATGTAGATGGAGGAACTAGTCATTTTGATAAAAACTTTATTATTTACCAAACCGTTTGCGCGGGTTGTTGGGGAAATAACGATTTTCCAACTACTCCAGGTGCTTGGAGTAATATCAATCCGGGAAGGAACAACAAATTTTCAGGAAACGCAGGTTGCAATATTGGTGTGTTTAAATTTAACTTAGATGCATCTATTTATCCACCCGAATTTAGAGATACACTTTTGTATGTAAATGCAGGAGATACATTAGATTTTTTAGCCAATATTTTTGATAAAGACAATGATTCTATTTCGGTTTTAGCTGGTGGAAATATATTGTTGCCGGGCGCTAATCCTGCTAGTTTTACTATTGAAAATAGAACCAAAGGATTGACCCAAGCAAGGTTAAAATGGGCTACTTTATGTAAAGATTTTGTGAACGATACTTTTATAGTTGATTTGAGTTTGGCCGATGATGCTTGCCCTGTATCTAAAACAGGATCAGGCAAAATAAAAATCATTGTATTATCACCGCCAATACCAAGTCCGTTTTTGGCTTGCCTTTATTCAATTGATGACAATACCGTGAATATTAAATGGAATCCTTATAATAGTAAACCGGCCACATTTGGACATTTAAAACTACTAAAAAGTGTAAATAGTAGTCAGTTTACTCAAATTGATACTATTGCCAATTGGCAAACCATCAATAGATTTGATTTGAATGCCTTAAACCACAAGATTTTGCAAACTCAATATAAATTAGTAAGTGTAAATAATTGCGGAATTATTGGCGATACCAGTCGAATAATTAGCAGTATTTATGTAGGTGATACCATTAGTAATCCAAGCTTTTTAGATATAGCGGATACAGTAATTAATATTATTCAAACCGATACTTTAAATGCTCTGTTTGTTGTTTCATCCATCGAACCTAAAGATTCTGTTTTTGTAACTGTTTCGGGACCGTTACTCGACTTTCAGAATTTTTCAATCAATAAATTAAACGGAATAGGCCAAGCTTGGGTTAATTTTAGTATGATTACCAATTGCGATACCGAATTAAAATCTTACAAATTATACATGAAAGTAAGGGATAATCAATGTCCGCAACCACGCGAAAAAACAAAAGTTATCACTGTAAATATATTGCCAATTAGTAGTTTGCCCGTGCCAGATATTAATTGCCCAATCAGGGTAAATAATCAATCGGTAAAAGTAACCTTGCCCTCTTTTAGCAGTACCAAATATTTTAAAAAAATAAAATTAGTAAGGTATAACCAAAGTAGTTTTGCTACTAAAGTTGGCGAGTACGGTACTTTGCCAAACGATTTAATTATTACCGATAGTAATGCTACGAATAACAGAACCATCAATTATTGTTATCAAACCATTAGTTTCGATTTGTGCAATAATCCAGTTGATAGTTCTAACAAGGCTTGCATGCAAATAACAGATGGCAATTATCCTGAAAAATTAACATGGTATACGGTAACCGTAAAAGATGATAAAGAGGTAAAATTGGTTTGGAATAAATCGAAAAACGATAGCAAAGCATTTTTAAATTATTCTATTTATAAAATGCAAGATAGAAATGGCAATGGTTTTAATTTTATTGGAACAGTTAAAAATATCAGCGATACTACATTTATAGATACAGATGTAAAAGTAGATGATCATTCGTATTGTTACAAGGTAACGAATTCAAATTCTTGCGGAATAGAAAGTATTAACAACGATTCAGCTTGTAGTATTTTACTAAAGGGAAGTGCTGAAAAAGTGGCACATACCTTAAACTGGCAAGATTATAATTATTGGACTTTAGGAACTCAAAAATTTGATTTACTTAGAGCCAATGTTTATGAACCAACTTTTGCAAATATTTTACCTAATAATACCAAGCAGTTGGTGGTTCAAGATACCAAATTAGATTATAATGTTGGGTTATATTATTACCAAACAGTAGCACATCAAAATCCTAATATTGGCAATGCCATTAGCGAATCGAATGTAATTGAGTTGGTTCAAGCACCTTATGTTTATGCTCCAAACGCTTATACTGCCAATGGCGATAATTTAAACGATGTTTGGAAAGTGACCCACGCATTTGTAAAAGAATTTAACCTAAAAATTTATAACCGTTGGGGGCAATTAATTTTTGAAACCAACGACAAAAACAAACCATTTAGTTTAAATATAGGCAATCAAATTATAGCTAACGATGTGTATGTATATTTAATAGAATACAATGGTTGGAATGGCGAAAGCAATACTATAAAAGGAAACTTTACCGTTTTGAAGTAGCTTTTAAAAATTCAAAATTATTCCAATAGAAAAAATGCCTAAATCAGTATCAGTATATTTGTTTGCGTAAGATTTTAGGTTGCCAAAACTATCAAATTGAATTGTTTTAGGATCAACCACTTTAGCGTTATTTCCAAAGTTTTGTTGGTAACGAAATTCAAATTTTAGTCCTTTTGTTAAGTTTAATTTTACACCTCCTCCATAACCAAATATTTGAGTAACATCGCCTTCAAGGTTTTTTGTATCGGTTTGTTTATTATTTTGTGAATCGTAATAACTAATATTTTGACGTGTATAAAAAAACCTTCCACCCCAAAATGCAGTACCAAAAAAAGTAATTGGCCAGTTAGGCCCCAATTCTAAATCGGCATAAGGATACCATCCATATGCATTGCTATTAATAGCCACATCTACATTATTGGTTTGGCTTATTTTTTTTCCTCCAAAGTACAAATAATCAAAGCCCAAGCCTGTGTATAATGCTATCGGTGCATCTTTTATTAAGTTAAACCCTAGTTTAAATCCAAATCCAAATCCATTTTCCATTACATCGCTATTGTTTAAACTGGTCCCAAAATTTAAAGAGGCACCCAATTGAACGCTGTTATGATCATCATTATTAGAAGTTGGTAATTGATTTATTGTTGATGGATCAGCTGTACTAGTTTGGTTAATCAAGCTGGTATCACTTCTGTAATTTGGATTTATTTTACCTGCATTGGTATTAGGATTGCGCTGGGCAATTACCAATATAAACTGTAAATTTATGATAATCAATAAAATATATCTTTTCATGGTTTGCAAGTAATAAAATTTTTAATTGGTTAACCAAAATCGTACCAAAAAACCTGAAAATTTAATTTGAGATAAATGAAATGAGAAAACCATCAAAACATGTTATCCATGTTTAAGAGTCAAATTCATCTTGTTAATATTACGTTTCAAACCAAAATAATAACAGTTGGTAGGTGTTTTATTATTAAACTTAGTTGGAAACTACATTTTTGTGCTATAATTATTTACAAAAAATGAAACAAACAATTAACTATTTATTGATGCTAATGCTTTTGGGATTTTCGACCGTAAATGCGCAAAACAGCAAGCAAACAGTGAGGGGAACTACCTTTGACAAAGAAACCAAGCAGCCTTTAATTGGCGCAACAGTTATTATTTTAAACGATCAAAAAAAATTAGGAACAGTAACGGATGCCTCAGGCGAATTTAAAATTGTGGAAGTTCCAGTTGGCCGCCAAACCATTAAGGTAACTTATATTGGTTACGAACCTTTAGTAATTCCCGACATTATTGTTACGGCAGGTAAAGAAGTGGTTTTAGAACTTGGTTTAACCGAGGCATTGAAAAAAATGAATGATGTGGTTATTTCGTACGATAGAAAAAAAGACAGAACGGTAACTAATAATGAAATGGCTACCGTAAGTTCGCGCTCCTTTAACCCTGATGATACTAAAAAATATGCAGGTGCATTAGGTGATCCAAGTAGAATGGCGGCTAACTTTGCAGGGGTTGTGGCAGGTAACGATAGTAGAAACGATATAGTAGTTAGGGGTAATTCGCCAAGTGCTATGCTTTGGCAATTAGAAGGTGTAAATATTCCAAATCCAAATCACTTTGGTAGTAATTTTGGAACAGGTGGTCCGGTAAGTATGTTAAATGCCAATAATATAGGAAAATCTGATTTTTTTACCAGTGCATTTCCTGCTCAATATGGTAATGCCAATGGAGGTGTATTTGATTTAGTATTGCGTGAGGGAAATAACCAAAAACGTGAGTTCATTGGTCAGGTTGGATTTAACGGATTTGAATTTGGTGCCGAAGGACCTTTTAGTAAAAAATCAAAAGCTTCGTATATTTTTAATTATCGATATTCTACTTTGGGTTTGTTTAAAACCATTGGTGTAAATGTGGGAACAGGCGCAGCCACTCCATTGTATCAAGATATGAATTTTAAAATAGCCATACCCTTTAAAAATAAAAGTAAATTAACATTTTTTGGAATGGGTGGCGTTAGTGCTATTGATTTATTGGCCAAAGATGTAGATACATCTGGAATTGATTTTTATGGAAATGTAAATCAAAATCAAATTCCACGTTATAGTAAATATTTTGTTGGTTCAGCTTTTGAAAAAAGTATCAGCACCAAAACTTGGGCTAAGTTAACAATTGCTTACAGCCGCAGCGATGACAATTATAAGGCAGACAGTATTAACTTACCTAATGAAAAAACATATAGACAAGCAGCAGGTAGTTTTTTAGATAATAAGTATTCGGCTGTTTTAAATATTACCCATAAATTTAATCCTAAAAACACTTTAAATATTGGTGTTACCAACGATTTAACGCAATTTGATTATAGCAATAGAGATTATTTTTACCAAGGAACCATAGATACTATTAGGGTAAAGCAGGCAGGTAATGTAATTTTATCTCAAGCTTATGCACAGTTAAAACATCGTTTCAATAATCGATTAACTTTAAATGTTGGCTTGCATTCGCAGTATTTGTCGGTAAATGAAAAGGCTGTAATTGAGCCAAGAATGGGCTTGAGATATGCCATCGATGAAAAATCGAGTGTGAATTTTGGTTATGGTTTACACCATCAATCTTTAAGCACCTACAATTTATTTATAAAAGATAATTTAGGCCGTGAACCAAATAAAAAACTCGATTTTATTAGATCAAACCACTTGGTATTAGGATACGAAAATATGTTAACTAAATTACTTAAATTTAAGGTAGAAGCATATTATCAATACATTGACAAAGCGCCTGTTAATGGTTTTGTATCTAGTTATTCAGCTTTAAATTTTGGTGCTTCATTTGCGCCAAGCGATGAGTATAATTTGGTTAGCACTGGTACAGGTTATAACTACGGATTAGAGCTAACTTTAGAAAGATATTTTAACAAAGGTTTTTACTTTTTGCTAACAGGTTCCGTATTTGATAGTAAATATAAAGGCAGCGATGGAATTGAACGCAACACTGCATTTAATACCAATTATGCTGCAAACTTTTTAGCTGGAAAAGAATTTAAAGTAGGTAAAAAAGGTAATATTTTATATGCCAATATTAAATTAACAACCATAGGAGGTAAGTATATTACGCCACTTAATTTGGCCGCTTCTGAAGTTAAGGGTGAGGCCGTATTTAATGAAGATAAAGCTTTTTCAGAAAAGCAATCTGCTTATTTTAGAACCGATTTAAAACTTGGATATAGAAGAGATTATAAAAAGAGTTCATTGGAGTTTGCAGTTGATTTTCAGAATATTACTAACCACCAAAATATTTTTAGCCAAGGTTATAATAGAACAAAAAATACCATTTCAACTGAATACCAACAAGGATTTTTTCCAGTACCAATGTTTAGATATACGTTTTAGTTGACAGTTGTTGGTTGATAGTTGACAGTTGATAGTAGTTGATAGTTGATTCACGCATGGCGTGAAAAAACAAAGTACCATAAACTAAGAACTAAGTACTAAGAACTAAAAACTAAGTACTAAGAACCTATATTGCGTAAAAAAATATTCATATAATTAAATGGCCATTTCATCCAAAGCATATCAAAAATTTTTTAGTACAAAAGATGTCTCAATAAGGCATGCTATTATTGCTGTTATTTCGCTTGTTTTTGGATACCTTTCTTTTTTAAGTGCTCCAAAGGATATTGGTAGTTTTTTCATAAGAGCATATTTTTCAAACTTTATATACATAGCCCTCATTTGGAATGGAAACATTTTATTGATGGGCATAGTAGATTCAGTATATGATATAGATACAGAGGTTAGAAAAAAGCTATTGCTATCGATAGCAGTAGCTTTATTCTTACCTATTTTTATGCATTATACCTATAGCTTTTGGTTTTTTCCATTGGTTAATGGTTTTGATTGTACTTTAAATTCAAAAGAAAATTTTACTTATTTAATTGTATCGGTAGTAACTACTTTATTGGTAAATAGTGTATATATGTCTATTGAGTTTTTTAATCATTGGCGCAAAACATTGGTGGAAAAAGAAGAGTTTAAGCGTACTAGTTTAAGCGCAGAGTTTGAAGCATTAAAAAATCAAGTAAATCCTCATTTTTTGTTCAATTCGCTCAATACTTTAAGCAGTTTAATTGATGAAAACCCTACACAAGCTAACGAATTTGTACAAAAATTATCAAGTGTTTATCGTTATGTATTAACCCATAGAGATAAAGAAACAGTGCTTTTGCAAGATGAAGTTGAATTTATAAAATCGTATATATTTTTAAATAAAATAAGGTTTGGCGAAAATTTAAATATACATATCAATATTGCTAATGCTTGTTTACCATTAAATATTCCAACCTTAACCCTACAAATGTTGGTTGAAAATGCAATAAAACACAATGTAATTTCGGCCAATAAACCTTTAACGGTTCACATTAATTGCGACCAAGATTACATAGAAGTAAGTAATAATTTACAACCAAAACTAATGACAGTGGAAAGCAGTGGAATTGGGCTTAGTAATATTGTAGAACGATATAAATACTTAACCACCAAGCAGGTTTTTATACATAAAACAGAAAATAATTTTAGTGTAAAAGTGCCATTAATTTAAACATTTTAGTTTAAAATTTAAAATGAAAATAATAATTATTGAAGACGAAACACCCGCCTTAAACCGCATCAAAAAAATGGTTTTAGAGGTGGAGCCAACCATTGAAATATTGGCCACTGCAGATAGCATTGAACAATCTGTTCAGGTTATTGAAAAGCATCAAGGGGCAACTGATTTGATTTTGATGGATATAGAACTAGCCGATGGCCAAAGCTTTGAAATATTTAATTTGATTGAGGTTAAAAGTCCCGTTATTTTTACCACTGCTTACGATGAATTTGCCCTGAAAGCATTTAAAGTAAATAGCATAGATTATTTACTAAAACCAATAAGCAAGGAGGAGCTAAAAGCGGCTATTCAAAAGTTTAAATCTATTCAAAAAAGTTCGGATAATGTAGAGGTTTTAAAAAACATGCTATCCCAAATTACCTCTCCTAAAAATAATTTTAAAGAAAGATTTTTAGTTAAATTAGGTGAAAGACTAATTTCTGTTCCAGTTTCCGAAATTGCCTACTTTGTATCGAAGGATAAACTTACTTATTTAATAACCAAAAGTAACAATAAATATGTGGTTGATTATACTTTAGAAGAGTTAAATTTAATGGTTGATTCAAAACGGTTTTTCCATTTAAATAGACAGTTTATTGCTTCAATTAGCAGTATTAGCACTATTCATACGTATTTTAATGGCAAATTGAAACTCCAATTATTACCCAATTGGGACGATGAAGTGTTGGTTAGTAGGGAGAAAGCCAATGATTTAAAGTTGTGGTTAAACAATTAAAGAATTATTTGAAATAATTAGACAAAATTTGGTTTTTATTGATTAATTTGTAACACTTTTTGGAGATTCAATAAGTAAGTAAAACAATTATACTATTTGTTACAATAAATATTAATTAATGCTACCGAATTCAAATAATAAATTTCATACCAAAATTGCAGATTTAATATTTAATGAATCTCCTGTTGCTATTTTAATTATAGATAGCAATGGAGTAATAAAAAACGCCAATAAATGCGCCTCTAGCTTATTGGCTAAAAACGATGATTTGTTGCTTTCAAAATCTATTTTTGATTTAATACCCAAAATACAAGTTTTATTTCCAACTTCTTGGTGGCAAAAAGTATTGAATAAAAACAATGAATTAGTAACACAAGTTTTTGATAGTAAAGGGAATAAGTTAAGGGTAAAAGTTACTGCCCAATTAAATGTTGACCAAGGTTTACATTTATTATATCTTTTACCTGAAAGCAATTCAATTCCTGAAACTGCCGGTTTTCTAAAATCGGAAGATAAATTAGCTGCTTATTTTAATAGTACCAGCGAGTTAATTGCTTTAGTAAACCCTCAAAAATTAATTATTTCGTACAATAAAATTTTTGAGCAATATGTTCAAATGGTATTAGGAAAATCAGTGGTGGAAGGCGAGCCAATGATTAACTATATCATTCCTGATTTTCATGCCGAGTT
>JBGSBN010000125.1:0-10410 GCA_041730515.1 Methylacidiphilales bacterium
TGAACGCCACCGCCTACTGGAAAAACGTACCGCAACCGGTTTGGGATTTCACCATCGGCGGCTACCATATTGAAGAGGTATATGAACCTTATTTAATTCAAGAAGGGTTTTTAATGCGTACCCCTCGCGGAAGAGAAGCGACCGAAAAAGCCTACGCACACATGGGCTTTACACCTACATATAAGAATAAGTTGTTTTAACGAAATGCGAAGTAAAAATTCGAAAAATTAAATTCGAAATTCGAAACATGTACAGAAAATATTTTCGAATTTCGTTATTTGAATTTAGAATTTAAAAACGTGCAAAGCACGTTTATTCCTCTTCCTTAAAGTACAATTTATAAAACTTTCTTCCATCTGGGTCCACGCCTTGTTCTATTAGGTTTCTATCGCCATGTATGTACACATGGAAGTTTTTATCGAGCTTGAGCACGCTTTTAAATACCTTGGCTTGCTTTTTTACAGCTTGGGTAGATATATCAAAACTATCCATTATGTCTAACTCATTGCTTTTGCGATATGCTTCATCAAAGGTGCGGAACGATTCAATTACATTTTCATCGGCAAAAACTTGTTTTTCAAACTCTTGTTTATCAAAAGTATCGTTGGTTTTAAAATAATCAACCGAGCGGTTTAGGTAATCTATTTGATCGGCTTTGCTTACCTCAAACTCCTCGTTTAACTGTTTGGTTACAAAGTTTTTGGCAATATTCATAAACTCCTTGGTGTGGTTATAATTATTGCTACAAGGTTTTAGTTGTAAAAAACTATCCTTCCAATATTGTGCCTCGCTGCCTTTATTACCTTTATCTACTATACATACTTTATAACCTTGGTCAGCTTGGGTATTAAATATAAGGCAACCTTTGTCTAGTTTATCTATGTTTATACCATCGTTATAAGTAACATCAAATTGATCGTTTGCGGCATTAATATTTAAAAAATCGTATTTATTTTCCGATTTAAAAATACCAATAGCTTCCACATCTTCATCTTCTACCTGAATATTGGCAAAATAGGCCACAAACAAATCGCCACTTTTTATTTGCGGATGAGTAGCCAAATTATACAAATGTTTGGCCATGTTTACACTGTTGATATGAAACGAACTGCCATGTTCAAAAGCTTGAAAAGCGTAATTATAAATGGGGTTCAGCTTAAAATCGTTATTGCTAAAACTAAAGTTATAAAACTCAGGACTGTTAAACGAAGAAACAAAAAAACGCACCAATAATTCCTTTAATTTATCATCGGTTAGGTCTAACAAATCTTTCGAAACCACTAAATCCTCGTTATTGGTTTGGTTACCTACTTGGTGCACCGATACTTTTTCTAACCTAATTGTTTCTATTTCAAATTTTTCTGCCATATTTCAACTAAAATAATGGTGGTAAATATAGGGTGATTTTTGAATTATGATTGGTGATATATGAAAGTGAAAAGATAGTAATGATGTTGGCGTGGACTAAAACTTCGCATGAATAATTTCCATCTAAACAAAAAACACGTTTTTGTTGCAGGCGAGGACTCCTGAAACGACTGGAAAAATTCTTGAACTTCGATTAAGCACTTTCGATTCTAAAAAGTACCGAATCCGCCATTTTACCAAACTGCTTTTTGGCTCTAGTTATTCTTTCTTTCTTATTAGTAATATAAAATTTCCAGATGAAATAATACCAACGTCATATTTCCATATAGCTGAATCTTCAGCAAAATGGTAAATTAATAATTCACCATTTTTATATTTGTATGAACAAACTATATCATCTGATTCAATTCCATTCTTCGAAGAATATTTTTGAATTTTTATTTTATTTTCAGTAAATGTCCATATTGAACAGTCTTTTTTTATAGAATCAGGCACTGCTCCTAGTTTTGATAGTCCTATCTCTTTAAAACCTCCTATATTAAAACTATTGATTGTTGATTCTGTAGTCCATTGAAATTTTGTCAGATTTTCATCAATTAAATATTGTCCATTACTTATTTTAGACATCAAAAAAAACAATATTATTAAAACTATTCTTCTCATTTTGTATAATTACGGTCAACGAAAAAGGCTTGGCGTTTGTTGGGGAATTTTGCTGATGTTGGCATCCCCGCAAACACCTAAAAGTATCGAAATATAACTCAAAGAGTACATATTGTATTTCAAATTCAATTATAATAATTTTTATCTAAACATACAACATGTTTTTGTAGCAGGCTAAGACTCATGCTACAACTGGAATGGCTTTTTCTATTTACACATAAGTTTTGGCTAAAGCCAATTGGTAGTTTTTTTTATTCCACGCCCTAAAGGGCGTGGCAATGGATGCTTTCAAACAATCCTTTTCAAAAATATTAACTTTTTAACTGATGCCATCGCTTTAAGCGCTGGCATCGGTTATGCAAAGGTCATGCAGCGCATCTCCTTGGTATGGCAACTAATTTAGCTAATGGACAGTAATCATTTATTGCCAAGAAGATGCTTTCAGCAGAACCCTTCTTTTGCAAGATTCTTTTTTCTAAAACCAATGGATGTATCAATTTTTGCTAAAGCCAATTTCTGTTTCTTTCATTCCGTGCCCTAAAGGGCACGGCAATAGATTCTTTTTAATAGTCATTTTCAACAATGCCTAGCTTGTTAGTTTTTTGTAATATCTACAACAAATTATCTTTTCTATTTGACTTTACAGTATAGAAGGATTAATTGCCGCGCCCTTTAGGGCGTGGAGAAGTATAATAAACTCAAATTGGCTTTAGCCAAATTCATCTTTATTAAAACAAATAGTTTCAAAAACTGAGCAAAGATGCAATCGAAATGAAACCTTAGAAAACCTAAAAAGCCCAATAGATATAAATTCCATTGGGCTTTTTTATAGCAAAAGTTTCACCCACGCCCAACCCATCCAAGGAGGGGAGTTTGGGAATCTTCTTTATTTTTTTAGTTAACAAAAAAGACAAACGTTTTCACATTTGGCTTTTAATATTTTTTGCTAGCAGCTATCGGCCAGAAGCATATTTGACAAAATTTATTGCTAGTTGCCAGAGGCTTATTTTATAATAACTTAGTAAATACACCTGGATATAAACCTAAAATAATACTTATAATTAAACATATAGCTATAACCATTTGGTATGAAAAAGTAGGTTTAATTTCAAATTCGTTAGCTGGTTTACTATACATAGCCACAATTACTTTCATGTAATAAAACACACCAATAATTGAACTGATAATGGCCAAGAAAACCATATTTTGCCATCCATTTCTAAATGCTTCGCTAAATATAAAGTATTTTCCAAAAAAGCCTACAAACGGAGGAATACCAGCTAAACTTAACATAGCCATGGTTAAACTAGCTGCCAATAAAGGATTCTTTTTAGCTAAACCATTAAAACCACTGATACTTTCAGTTCCCGTTGATTTAAATACCGTAATAGCAATGGCAAAAGCAGCTAAACTGGCTACTGCATAACCAACTGAATATAAAAATAATGCACTATCTGTGCTTCCTTGTAAACTAATAATAGCCAACATCATGTAACCTGCATGGCTAATACCTGAATAAGCCAATAGGCGTTTAAAATTATCTTGCACCAATGCCACCAAGTTTCCTACCAATAAAGTAGCAGCGCACGATATGGTTAATATTATTTCTGCTTTACCTAAAGCAAATACAAAACAAGTTGATAACAAACGGTAAAAGGCAGCAAAAGCAGCTATTTTAACCAATGTGCTCATTAGTGCGGTAATTAATGTTGGTGCACCTTCATATACATCGGGAGCCCAAAAGTGAAATGGAGCTGCCGATACTTTAAACAACATGGCAAATATCATTAGTAACATACCTACAATAAATAATGGATCTAAATTATCAGAATGCATGCGCATGTAATTACCAATTCCATCTATGCTAAAAGTACCTGTTACACCAAATACCAAAGCTATTCCAAATAATAAAAATGCACTGGCAAATGAACCCATTAAAAAGTATTTGAAACCTGCTTCGTTTGATTTTACTTCAAACCTGCGGCTTCCTGCCATTACATATAATGAAATAGATAAAGTTTCAATTCCTAAAAACAACATAGCCATATTAGAAAAACTAAACATCATTAATGCACCACAAAGGGTAAACATCAATATGGCCATATAATCACTGATGTGTTTTTCATCATCGGTGCTTGTATAAAAATCGCCAGAAAGAATTAAAATAATAAGCATAATAAACAATGCCAAACCGCTGAACGCAGTTGAAAAATTACTATCGCTCAACATACCATTAAAATGTGTTTGCGGATTATTCCAAGTTTGTAAGTTTAAGCTAAAAATAACAGCTAAACCCAATACCAAAATTGGAATTAAATATTTACGTAAATTAAATATTTCGGCTAGTAAGCCAAATAATCCTAAACAAGCTGTATATATTAAAGTATTCATTAACGAATGGTCTATTTAAAATGTAAAATTATTTAACAAAACTAAGTCTATAAATTTGCTCCGAAATAGGTGCAACTAATTCTAATATAGGTTTAGGAAAAATTCCAAATGCAAAAATTAAAATGGCAATGGTAGCTAATACCAATTCTTCGTTCCATTTTAAATATTCAAAAACCGTAACATTTTCGTTTACATCGCCCAACATTACTTTTTGATACATGCGTAACATGTAAACTGCTCCTAAAATTACTGTTAAACCTGCCACCAAAGCAGCCCAAGTATTGTATTCAAATAAACCTAACAGTAACATAAACTCACCAATAAAACTATTGGTTAATGGCAAAGCAACCGAACCTAACACTATAATTAAGAAATAAATAGCAAATCGTGGTGATAATACACGAATTCCACCCAAAGTATTAATATCAGAACTTCCAGTTCTATTAATTATAATATCAGCACAATAAAACAAACCTACCACATTAATACCATGTGCTAACATTTGAACCAATCCACCTTGAATACCTTGCACGTTTAAAGCAAAAATACCAGCAGCAATTAAGCCAACGTGAGCAATGGAAGAGTAAGCAAATAGTTTCTTAATATCTGTTTGCATAATGGCAATAACCGATGCATAAACCACACCAATAATACATAAACCAATTACAATATAAGTATTGTCGGAAGTACCCATTGGGACAATTGGTAATAACCAACGTAATAAACTGTATAAACCCATTTTTAGCATAATACCTGAAAGCAACATGGTACCTTGAGTTGGTGCTGAACTGTAAGTATCGGGCTGCCAAGTATGGAATGGAATAATTGGAATTTTAATAGCATAAGCTAAAAAGAACATCCAAAATATAGAACCTTGTTTGCATGAACAAATATGGTTCATGGTTAAATCAAGCCAACTTAAGCTGTGGCTTGGGGTGTTCCAATATAAAAATAGGAACCCAAACAACATTAATAAACTACCTGCTAAGGTATAAATGAAGAATTTTAACGTAACAGTAACTCTGTTTACTCCACCCCAATTTAACGCGATAAAGTAAATAGGAATTAAAGCTAACTCCCAGAAAATATAATATAAAAAACCATCGAACGACACAAAAACACCAATTAATGCAAAGTGCATTAACAACATCAATGAATATAAAATATGTGAACGCTCTTGCTTACGGTTAAAGCCAGCCAATACTATTAAAGGCATTAACGAATTGGTTAAAATAACCATCAATAAACTCATGCCGTCTAGGCCAATATTGAAGTTTATTTTAGGAGAGTTAATCCATTCAATATTTAACGATAAAAGATTTTTGGTGGCCTCGTTAGCATCAGGAGTTTTAAAAACAGAAAATACATAAAATGTAAATCCTAACTGAACAATGGTAGCAATAAAACTAAACCATTTAACCAATTCTCCTCTTAAAAATAAAGCAATAATGCTTGCAACTAAAGGTATAAGTAATAATATAAGTGTTAACATTATTTATGAGTATAAAGTGATTCAAAAAAACCTAAAACATCGAAAACTTGAGCAACTAATAATACAATCATGCTAATAACCATAGCAAACATGTAAAAACCAACATGTCCAGTTTGGAATAAACGCAATAGTCGCCCAACTTGGCTAGTAATAAATGCTACTGCATGTACTAATAAATCAATAACTAGTTTATCAATAATTACCAAGAACAAATCGCTTAAAAGCATGATTGGTTTTACAAAAACTACATTATAAATTTCATCAACATAAAATTTGTTAGCTACCACTTTACTCAAGCCACTTAATTGTGCATCTTCAACTGGAGTTTGTTTTTGCATCACATATTTATTGTAAGCAAATGCAATACTAATCAATGCCAATCCAACAGCTGTTCCAATTAAAATCCATTCCATTGAATGACTCATTTCATGGCCAGCAGGCATAATGGTTTTTGATTGCGCAAATACACTTGATAAATAAGTTTTAAAACTGTGAGTGTGGCTTAATACTGGAGGTAAACCAATAAAACCAACTACTACAGAACAAGCAGCTAAAATCATCAAAGGTAAAGTCATTACCATTGGACTTTCGTGAATGTGGTGTTTTACTTCATCGGTTCCTCTAAAAGAGGTAGAGAAAGTTAAATACAATAAGCGGAACATGTAAAAAGCAGTTAGCATAGAGCTAAATGATAATAAGCCCCAAATAACTTTATTGTGTTCAAAAGCAGTTGCTAAAATTTCATCTTTACTAAAGAAACCGGCAAATGGAGGAATACCCGAAATAGCAACCGTTCCAATTAAAAAAGTAGCGAAAGTAATTTTGATGTATTTACCTAAACCACCCATTCTGCGCATGTCTTGCTCACCACTTAAAGCATGAATAACCGAACCTGCGCCTAAAAACAACAATGCTTTAAAAAATGCATGGGTAACCACATGGAACATACCACTTTCAAATGCACCCATTCCTAAGGCAGCAAACATTAAACCTAACTGAGAAACAGTAGAATAAGCCAAAACCTTTTTAATATCGTTTTGCAATAAACCAATAATAGCAGCAAAAATTGATGTGACAGTACCCACTACTAAAATAATATCTAACGTGTAAGGTGCCAATGAATATAAAATATTAGAACGCGCTATCATATAGATACCGGCTGTAACCATGGTTGCAGCATGAATTAATGCAGAAACAGGAGTTGGGCCAGCCATTGCATCGGGTAACCAAGTGTATAATGGTAATTGAGCCGATTTACCCATAGCTCCAATAAATAGAGCCAATGTAATTCCAGTAATGGTTACATTATCCATTCCTAATCCTAAAGCACCATTGGCAACTTGGTCGTAGTTTAAAGTTTTAAAATGGAACAACATCATAAACATTCCTACTAAAAAACCTAAATCACCAATACGATTCATGATAAATGCTTTTTTAGCTGCATCGTTATAAGCTTGGTTTTTAAACCAGAATCCAATTAATAAATAACTGCATAAACCTACACCTTCCCAACCAATAAACATCATTAAATAGTTATTTCCCATTACTAAAATTAGCATGAAAAACACAAACAAATTTAAATAGGTAAAGAATCTTGAAAAGCCTTCATCATCGTGCATATAACCAATTGAATACAAATGAATTAAACTACCAATACCTGTAACTACCAAAAGCATGGTAATGGTTAATGGGTCAATTAAAAAAGCAAATGGAATAAAAATATCTTTAAAATAAAACCAATTGCTCAAAACAACGGTTTCTGAACCACCAGCAGGAAGGTTAAAAAACAAAAATAATGAACATGCAAACGATGCCAAAAGCATGGTGGTGGCAATCCACCCCGAAGTATGACCTAATTTTTTGCCAAATAAACCATTAATAATAAAACCAATTAACGGTAACAAAGGAATTAATATTGTTGGTGTAAATAAGTTTGATGTTTGTATAACTGTTTCTGTCATTTTTAAGTTCTTAGTTTTAAGTTCGAAGTACTTTCACGCCTTGCGTGATTTAGTTTATTATTAGTTTGAAATATTGCTATTCGAATTTAATTTTTAGTATTTCGAGTTTATTTTATTACCACTTCATTCTATTTAAAATATCAATGTCGGTTGAGGCTACATTTCGGTAAATACTAACCAATAATGCCAAACCGACAGCTACTTCGGCTGCCGCTACCACCATAATAAAGAACACAAATACTTGACCTTCGGCATTACCTGCATAACTGCTGTAACTTACTAGTAACAAATTCACGGCATTAAGCATGAGCTCAATACACATAAGAATAATAATGGCATTTCTACGAAACAAAACACCTATTACTCCAATACAAAACATAAATGTACTTAATAATAAATACCAATTTTGCGGAACTGATTGTATGCTATTTTCCATATTAATTAAAACGTTCTTTTTTAGCTAAAACTACTGAACCTATCATGGCCGATAAAAATAAGATAGAAGCTACTTCAAATGGAAGTGTATAATCTCTATACAATTTCATTCCAATATTTTTTACGTAACCAACTTCTGATAATTGCGGAGCCATGTATGGAGCAGGCATGGTGCTGCGAACTGCGGCTATAATAATTAAAAACAATGCACCGCCCGAAACAACTGCTGCAAATTTTAATAAATTAGGTTTATGAGGTTCTGTTTCACTATTTAAATTTAAAAGCATTACCGTAAAAAGGAATAATACAATAATTGCTCCTGAATAAACAATAATGTGAACCACGGCCAAAAACTGCGCATTTAACATTACAAAATGACCTGCAATAGAAAAAAAGCATAAAATAAGCCATAAAACACTATAAATAGGATTTTTACTGAACACTACAAACAGCGCACTTATCAAGGTAAATGCTGCTAGCATGTAAAATATAATTTGACTAATTTCCATAAAATTTTATAAAAGCCCGCAATAATACTAATTACTACCAAATTTTCTAAGCACTTTATAAAAGGTTTAGTTTTTGTGGAAAGATTTTATCTATTGTATATTTTAAACTAAATAAATAATAAAACAACTATGAAAATTTTAATTTTTTAATTAAAAAAAGAAATTAGTTTGAACTTACAAATTAAAATAGTTACTTGGCGGATTATATTATTTATTAACACAAGTCAAAAAAAGCGTATAAAAAATTTAGTTTTATGCAAAAAAAAGATTCGTTAGAATTCAAAATATTACTTAAGGTTACCATTAACATTGGCATCATGTCTGTTTTAGCAACAATTGCCAACCTTATTACTGGTTTATATTTTTTATCAATAATAACAAGCTCAGCATCTATTTTATATTTTGTAATTTATTATTTACTTAAATCTAAGCCTTTCATTACTATTCATAACACATTTGTAATTATTACCTTTTATATTTATTGCATTTTACTTTGGTTTTTTAATGGGGGTACGTTTGGAATTACCTTACTTCTACTCTTTATACTTTACTTTATTTGTTCTTTTATTATACAACTAAAAAACCAAACTGTATTTTTTATTGGCTCACTTGCCATTATTTTAACACTTATAATTACAGAATTTTATTTCCCTAAGTTAATTCCACAAGTTTACATTGAAAGATTTGATAGGTATTTGGACATTTCAATTGGTAGTTTAATTTCATTATTGATGGTGAAGCTATTGGTAAATATAATTAAATCCAATTACAATGATGAAAGACGATTAGTGCAAAAAAGGAACGAGGAATTAGAAACTAGCAGAAGTGATTTAAGAGAAAGCAAGGATTTTTTTAATAAATTGGTTGAAAACTTGCCTGGTGTTTCCTATCAATTTTGTATGCAATTAAATGGTGAAATAAAATTTAATTTTATTAGTGGTGCTGTTGAATCAATTTATAGAGTTAGTGCAGAGCAAGTTTATGCTGATGGACATATTCTTTTTAAAATGATAACAGATGATACCATTTTACAGTTTAATAATGAGTTGAATAATTCATTTCGAAATATTTCGTATTTTAATAATGAGCATAAAATAATTACCCCAAATGGTAATAAAAAACACATACTAACACTTGCAAAACCTGAAAAACAAGAAGATGGAAGTGTAATTTGGTATGGATATAATAAAGACATAACAGATAGAAAAATAGAAGCGGAAAATGTAATAGCAAGCGAAAATAAATTTAGATTCATTAGTGAAAATACCTCTGATGGTATTATCGTTCTTGAAAAAACAGGTATTACTTATACTTCAGATTCGTATTTAAAAATGGTTGGCTACACCAAGGAAAAAATTTTTGCAAGGACTGAAGAGCAAATTTTATCCTTTATTCATCCCAATGATTGCGATGGATTATTAAATGCTGTTGAATTAGCGAATCAAGAAAAACTACCTAATCTAACTTATTCTTATCGTTATTTACATAAAGACGGTCATTATTTTTGGCGTGAAGATACTTTTAGTTTTTTTTATAATGAATTGGGCGAAAACTATAAAGATATTATTGTAGTTAGAAATATCGATGGGCA
>JBGSBN010000126.1:0-10363 GCA_041730515.1 Methylacidiphilales bacterium
TAAAGGAACCCGTTCCATGGATGGTTTGCCAGGTAAAAAGTATTGGCAGAATCATGGTAAATACACTATGGATATTACCGTAAACGCCACCACAAAAATAGTAAGCGGAATTGAAACTATTGTGTATGAAAATAACAGCAGTGACACTTTAAAGAATATGCCAATACGTTTTGTAAATAATTTGCATAAACCATCTTCTCCTAGAGGAGGGAGTGTAAGCGAAGATTTTTTATCGAATGGATTAACGATTACTTCTTTAAAAATAAATGGTGAAGTGTACAAAGAAGATGCTCGAAAATGGGGAACAGTGGGTAATGTAAAGATGAAAAAGCCCTTGGTGCCAAAATCGAAAGCGACTCTTGAAATAGATTGGAATTATCCGTTGTCGAAAGAAAGTGGAAGAGAAGGACAAATAGATAATACAACATTTTTTGCAGCATATAGTTATCCTCGAGTTACAGTTTTAGATGATTATAACGGATGGGATATGTTGCCACATACAGATCGTCAAGAATTTTATAATGATTTTAATGATTATGTATATACTGTAAAAGCACCTAAAAATTATGTGGTTTATGGAACAGGAGATTTATTAAATCCAGATGAGGTTTTACAGCCGGAATTTGCGGCACGTTTAAAAAAATCATATACAACAGATGAAATTCTGCATATTGCTAATGAGCAGGAACTAGATTCTATTTCACAGTTTAGCGAAATGCAATGGTTTTTAAATAACGAGAAAAAGCAATTAAAGGAATTAGAGGAAACGAAATATTTAGTAAATCAACCCTACCAAATAAAGTTGCAAACTAAAGAAGGATTATGTGTGGATGAAACTGAAAAAGAAGTAATACCATATTCTACTGATTCCATTATTTTAATTCCTAATGTGTTTACGCCAAATAATGACGGATTTAACGATTGTTTATATGTTCAAGGTATTACGCTAGATAATGAGTGCAATTCATTGAAGGTTTTTAATAGATGGGGACAAGTAATGTTTAATTCAGAAACAGAAGGTAAATGTTGGAATGGTATTTATGAAAACAAACCGGTAAGCTCGGGGGTTTATTTTTTTATATTGAAGAATAAAGATAAAAATTACCATGGAACCATTACTTTGGTTAGGTAATGATGTTTATTTTTTATTGAGTTTGGCTCTAACTTTACTCAAAAACTCTGCTGAAATTCCTAAGTAGGATGCAATATAATGTTGAGCCACTCGCTGCGGAATAGTTGGGTATTTTTCAATAAATTCTAAATATTTTTCTTGTGCTGTTTTTGAAATACTGCCTATCAATCTGTTTTGGGTTGCACATAAATTTCGTTGCACCATTATTCTAAAAACTCTTTCAAATTTAGGCACTTGTTTAAGTAGTTCATCTTTGGTTAAGTGGTGTAATAACAATAAGTCGCAATCTTCTAACGACTCAATAAATACTTTACTTGGCGTTTGTTCGTGGAAACTTGCCATGTCGCTTGCCCACCAATTTTCAATACCAAATTGCAAAGTAACTTCAAACCCATTTTCATTGATGTAGTAAGTTCTTATACATCCTTTTACAATAAATGCTTCAAAATTACATATTTCGCCTTCTTGCAATAAAATAGTTTTTTTAGGTATTAATTTATGATCCAATAATTGGTTAAAAATAGCCAATTCGTGTGCAGTAAAATCAGCGAGTTTTGAAACTTGGTTATTGATTTGTTCAAACATAGCATCCATTAGTTAGAACAAAATTTCATTGTATGAAGGAGTTTTATCAAAAACACTTTTTGCATAAGGGCAAAGTGGTAATACTTTATAATTGTTTTCTTTAGCAAATTCAACTGCGGCATTAACTAATATTTTGCCCAATCCTTTTCCTTCTTGGTTTACCGCAACCTCGGTATGATCAATGATAAATTTATTTGGGCCAGCAAAAACATATTCTAACACAGCAATTTTTTTGCTATTTTCTAAAATATAAAATTCGCCTTTTTTATCGTTGTATTCGTTCTCTACTTGCATTTAATGTAAAGTTTTATGAAAGCAAATAAACTCAATTCTAAACATAAAAAAAACTCCTTTTAACTGAATAAAAGGAGTTTTACAAATTGTTAATATTATTGGTTAATACAAATTATTGTTATCTCTATAATTTGATAAATTTAAATACCAATCAGTATTAGTGGTACCATTGCTTCCTGACCAATCAATAAATTTATTGTAACCTTTAGTAAAATCAATGGTTTCTTTCAAGTATGGTATGCTTGAAGTTACATTAATTGCCCAAGGTAAATTATTTTTAGTTTTGTAAAATCTATTTATTTCAGGATTTGTGTTATCTTCACCTGTTCCAAATAAAAAGAAGTTGGCCAAATCGCTTGGAGCTTTATCCGCTAAGTGGATTTCAGTATCTCTGGTTTGATTAACAATTAGGTATGGATTAAATTTTGCCAAAGTAACATCACTTAAAGTAGTAGTATTTGTAATGGTATTAAATGAAATAGTCATTCTAGTAGTATCGTTTGGCACTCTTACAGCGGTTGAGTTGGTATTAACACCGCCAGAACCTCCACCTTGTGGAATTAATACTTTAAAAATATTTGAAACTACTACAAAATGTGCATCTGTTTGCGCAGCTTCAGTTCCATTACCATTAAACGAATGAGGGTTTGGGGTAAATATTTTGTTACCTATAACACCAGTAATTCTTGAATTTGGTAAACCGTCAAAGCTAAATGCGAAACCATTAGGACGACTTGCACCTGCTGCTCTAGAAACAAATTCAGCTTTTATTTCAACCACTTTATTAGCCGCATTGGTTACTCTATTTAGTTTGTAATCAACCACATAATCGTTAAAATCATAATCGCCTAAAAATGGCCATAGATCTTCAAACATTAAGGTTGAGTAACCTGATGCAGGAAATACATTGTTATAAGCTCTTGCAGCATCGTTTGGATAAGCATCATCACTATCTTGAACCCCATCATTATCAGCATCTACAATTAAAGCTTGAGGTAAACAGTTGTTTGATGGATTGGCCCAATAAGTGCCTGGGATTACTATATCATCGGCAATTGCTCTGTTATTTCCGCCAGCACCTATAAAGCTTATCATTACTTTGTAAACATTATTGTTTCCAACTATAGCAGTAGGAACAGGGTAAGAAACAGTTTGAACATTGGTAAAAGGTGAAACAATTAAATAAGTAAATGAATCAGCTAAAAATCCGCCTTCTTTTGATGAATTCAAACCTGCAGGATTGTAAGTTACTAATCTAATTCTTATTGCTTTATAGCTAGTGCTTCCTAAAGCGCCACCAGTTCCTGATGTACCTTCCATTCTTACTTTCATAGTAATATTACCACTGGCCATTTTTAACCAAGGGCTTTTTATCCACCCTGAATTGTTTGCATTTCCGTTCGTCATTGAATTACTGTAAGCACTAAAGGTTCCAGCAATGGCAGGCAAAGAAGTAGTTGATCTAATATAACTAAACGCGCCTAAAGCCCAGCAATTGGCTCTATCAAAAGCAATGTTATTTGTGGTAGTTCGTTGGAAAAATGGAGCGGCACTTTCACAATCTAAGGTTATTGATTGTGCGTTGCCAAAAATAGCCGAAGATGCTAATAATAATGAGGCTGCAATTTTATTTAAAATTTTCATTTTTGTAATAGATTTTATTTGTGGATATTATTGAACTTCTTCAGTAGGTGCTGGCATTAAGTAGTCAAAAGTTAAGTTGTTTGAATTTACATCCAAAACTTTAGTAATGGTACCAAAATTTACTTTAATTTTTTTTGCGTGAATTGGTAATGCAAATTCGGCCTTAAAATTATCACTCATTAAAGTATTTGATGCAAAATAAACATCTTTTTGATCTTCTGAAGATACTATAAAAGTATTTTTGATTGGCACTACACTGCTAAAGCCTTGAACATCTAAACTAATATTATTGGTAGTGTTCCAAGTAAAATTATCGTTTACTTTTATTTCTTTAAAATTGGTTGGTTTGTTTACTACAGGAGTATTGTCTACCTCCTTAATCTTAGTACATGAACTTGCAGCTACTAAAAGTGCTATTCCTGCTAATAATTTTATGTTTTTCATTTTTATTTATTTTTTAGTTTAATTCATGAATACAAAGGTTTTGCCATTTTTTATAATCTATTTAAAGTACTGATATTAAATAAGTTAAAATAGGATATTGGTTTTGTAAATCAAGTTTTGTCTATTTTTGGGAAAATAAAGTTTCATTTTGAAATAATTATCTAATAATTAGTTTGGTATTATCTCTATTTTCTGTTGAATTTAAGTACCAAGTAGCATTACTAGTTCCATTCGATATAGCCCAATCTATAAATTTAAGATAAGCAGCAGTGATATCTATTTTCTCTTTTGTATGTGGAATAGAAGTTCCAATATTTAAAGCCCAAGGTAAATTATTTTTAGTTTTAAAATATTTACCAGTGTTCACATTACTTGCATCGTCCATTTGTCCAAAGTAAGTAACATTCATTTTAGCAGATGGTAAACGATCGATTAAATGAATTTCTTTTCCTCTATCTTTATTCACAATAATATAAGGATTGAAAACTGAAGTTGGGAAATTATTTGCACTTAAAGTACCACCTGATGGTGCAACTCCATCTACCAAAAATTTAACAATAATTCTTGTTGTGTCAAATGCGCTGGCTGGAGCCAATGGATCAGTATTTACATAACTAAATCCTGGTTGTGTGTTTAAAATTTTATAAGCATCATCAAATACTAAAATATTAGCGTTTGTTGTGTTTCCTGCTTCAGTTCCATTGCTGTTTAAAGTAATCCATTCAGCTCCTGTTGCTTTTGATCCAGTAACACTCGTAATTTTATTTGAATTGATACCATCTAATTGGAAAATAAATCCATTATGCAATGAACCTCCAATGGCACGAGTAATAAAGGTGTATTCAACTTCAACAACATTATTATTAGCATTTACAATTGTATTGAATCGGTAATCAACCACTAAATCATTAAAGTCGTAATCACCTCTCGATGGCCATAAATCTTCGAACATTAAGGTACCGTTATTTGCAGCAGGATATCTATTCGTAAAAGCTCTGTATTGATCTGTAGGGAATTGATCATCAACATCTGGAACACCATCATTATCGGTATCAATTTGAAGAGTAAATGCCGCACAAGTATTTTTTAAGTTACTTGCATATTTTATTACTGCATCAGCATAATTGTATTCAATAGTTGTAAAATAATATTCTGTATTTGCAGTTAAACCTGTAACAGTTAATGAGCTTGATGTATCGTTTAAAACAACATATCCACCTCCTAATGCAGTACCATTTGAAAATACTGAATTAGCTGAGTATATGCTATTATCTGTAGGGTCAACATTTATGGCACTACCACTTTTTACAATCACCAATCTTTTGGATCCATTTCCTTTAGTAAAAGTTAACGACATGGTGGTTTGAGCAATAGTAGTAAAAACACATGATGAAGCTCCAACTGTTGGGGCTAAAACATTCACTCCTGTGCACACACCTGGTCGAGGTTGAAAACCTAATGCATTGGCGTCATTATCTGTTCCATTTACTAAAAATGGAGTCATGTTAACGTTTCCACTTATTGTATTTGCTGCAGTAGAATAAACTGCCGAACCATACCAATTACATGTTCCGGCTATTCCAGCTCCTCCGGTTCCAATTAAAAATGATTTTCCTGTGGTAGGAACAATACTATTTTCATTTACGCTCAACGAAACTCCAGTTGGAATTGCATCAAGTGTTGAAGAAACATAATTATAACTTGCCAAACCATTTTTAAAGTTTCTTATGTCGTTATTTAAAACTCTAATTGTTCCTGCAAGTGGAGTATTAATAGCCCCACTAGTATATTGGATTGGAAAATTAGTATTTACCATAATTCCTGCCATATCTAAACTAGCTGTAGGAACATTAACTCCAGCCACATTACCACCATCAATTAAGTTATTTTGAATATCTAATTTACCTATATCACCTAAAATTGAAATACCATATGTTGCAAATGCAGTTGGGCCAGGAATAACACCATAGGGCGCTGAACCAATTGTTCCGCTAAGTGTAACACTATTTCCTCTAATCAAATTTGTATATGAAATATCACCACTGCTAATGTTAGCAATATTGATAGCTGGATAATTAATATCTAATTTGCCTGCGTCAACAGTAATGGTATTATTGGTTACTTGAAATTTTATATTTGAAAAAGTATTGGTACTTGACCAAATAGCTACACCTTGTTGACATCCAGAAATGGTATTATTTGAAGCAGTTACTATTTGGCCATTTCCGTATGTAGATTGAATTGAAATACCTGCCACTTTACAATTTGCCATTCTGTTTCCAGTAATGGAATGTGTTCCAAATCCATCACTCTTTATTCCGTTGTATGACATTCCACTGATGTAATTTCCACTCACAGTATGGTTAGAACTTCTCCATAAATCAATTCCGGTTAATAAATTGTTTACTGGTGAAATGGTAATTGATTCAATTCTATTATTGGTAACTTGAATGCCATCAAACGGTTGACCACTGCTAGCTGTAAACCAAATAGGACGAATATTGGTACTGCCAGAAATGATATTATTATTAATAATTATATTGCTGTAAGTAGCTGCTGGATTGGTATTTCCTATAGCAGTACTTGCGCTGGTAGTGGACGAAAATTTAAAGCCCTTCAATTCAACATCACTTGCTGCAATCGTAACTCCACCACCACTAATTACTGATTCAGCAGCACGAGCTGCATTTAAATTCCAAGAACCATCATTTGGATTTACCGTGTAATTATTTCCATATAATTTAACCGATTTATTAATAGTAAAAGCTTCCGAAACAGTTCCTGATGCACAATGGATAATATTGCCTGAGGTGGCATATAAAATATTATTTGCAAAAGTGGTGGTTGATGTTTTAAATAATTTACCTGAAACAAAAGTTACCAATCCGTTTTTACCTGCTGTAGTTGCTTTATGAAGAATACTCGATTCTAAAGCTAAACATTGATCAATTGTCATGCTTGCTGCTGCTGTTGAACCTATTGTACTGTTGGTTATATCCAGTCGGAACGAGGTGGTAACGTTCGAAAGATTAACAGTATTCAATCCACTTGTTACAGTAAATGTATTACCATTTAAAGTATATGAACCAGAAGTTGCTGTTGTTCCTCCAAATGCAATTGAAGTTCCATTAGTACCAAAAACATTATTACTAATTGTGGTTCCACTCGACATATTGTCTTGGTTTAATCCTGTTCTACAATTTTGGAATGTATTATTATCAATTGTAATATTTGAACCACCATTGCTATACATACCCGAATTCCAAGTTTTATGGCCACTAAATAAACTACCTGCAGTACTTCCTGTAAATAAATTTCTTTCTATTCTAATAGCTGAGGTTGAAGCCACTGTTTGAAGTCCTACAGCAATTACACCAGTAGTTGCACCAACTCTTTCAATGATACAATTTTTAACAGTAGTTGGTGTATTCCCCACATCTATAGTTCCTCCTGTTGCAGTAGTTGTTTGATAAATATGAAAACCATCAAAAACAACTATATTACTGCCGGATATAGTTACTTTCGAATCCTTTATTTGAGATTCAGTTACGCGTGTACTAGTTCCTTTTACTCCAAAATTAGTCCCTTGAAGTGTTACATTTTTATTAATTGTAAAAGCGGCTATATAAACTCCAGCATCAACCTTAATCGTATTTCCAGCAGACGCCATGGCTAATGCTTTGGTAATAGTTAAATAAGGAGAAGCTGCCGAACCTGTTCCTGCATCATTTCCAACTGCTGTTGTAAATATATCTCCGGTTCTATTGTTGTCGTTTACAAAAATAGTTTGACCTTTAAGAACCTCAGCTGTTAAAATGGTAAAAAATAACAAAAAAGCAACTGATACTTTTAGTATTTTGGTAATTGAAGTAAAGTTATTATTTTTCATAATGATTGGTTAATAATTAATTATAAATATTGATACTTAACTATTTTAAGTCCATATTAATGGTGCTGTTTTTCGAATCAAAAGTTTTTACATTTCCTCCAAACGAAACTTTTAGTTTGGTATAATGAGCAGGAATTTGCAAAACAATATTGCTAGCTTCTGCTGCTTTTTGTAAGCGTTGATATATAACTGCACCTTCTTCTGATGTAACCTTTAATACAGCAATTCTTGCATCTCCAACGGTTGGTTTGAAATTTAAAATTATAGAATTAGTAGTATTCCATTTAAATTGATCATCAACTTTTATTTCTTTAAAGTTGGTAGCTTTTGAAGCAGGAGCTAATTCAGGATCCTTTACTTTTGTACAAGCAATTGCTAAAACTAAGATTGCAATTGCGGTTATAAAATTTACTTTTTTCATATTGTGTAGCTGTTTTTATGGTAACTATCAATAGTTATTCCAACTTGTTTTAATTACTATGTATCAGGTAGTCAGACCTGTAATTAGTCTTACAGTTTATTTTTTATTGTAATTCTTTCTTTTTGGGAATATATTTCCCAAAAATGTAATTCATTTTTTTTTTGCTATTAAATTACGAATTTAATAGCTAATAGTTATGTTTTTATGTTATAAACTTTAATTTATAAATATCGTTTGTTAATAGTGTAAAATAATGTTCATATTGCTCGTTTAAATAATATGTTAACTTAAAAACAGCTGTTTTTCATAACTAATATTATAAAAAAAAAATTCCAAGTTTATTTTATAAGTATAAATTCGCCCCACAATTTTAAAATAAAACAAAACTATGCAAGAAGTTTATATTGTATCGGCTGTACGTACGCCAATGGGTTCATTTGGTGGAAGTCTTTCAAGTTTAACTGCTACTCAGTTAGGCGCTAAAGCCATTAAAGGTGCTATTGAAAAAGCTGGAATTACACCAGAAATGGTTCAAGAAGTTTTTATGGGTAATGTGTTAAGTGCTGGTTTAGGCCAAGCCCCTGCTACGCAAGCTAGTATTTTTGCTGGTGTGCCTAATACTGTTCCTGCTACAGTAATTAATAAAGTTTGTGCCTCTGGTTCAAAAGCCATTATGCAAGCCGCTCAAACCATTATGATAGGCATTAACGATGTAGTAATTGCTGGTGGTATGGAAAGCATGAGCAATGTGCCTTATTTATTAGATAAAGCTCGTAATGGTTATAAATTAGGCCATGGTACTTTAACTGATGGTTTGGTAAAAGATGGTTTGTGGGATGTGTATAACGATTTTCACATGGGAAGTGCTGCTGAATTATGTGCTCGCGATATGAAAATTACCCGCGAACAACAAGATGATTTTGCAGTTGAATCATACACACGCGCTGCGGCTGCTCATACTGCTAAGAAATTTGATGCTGAAATTGTTCCGGTTGAAATTCCTCAACGTGGTAAAGACAGCATAATGGTTACTACTGATGAAGAATATACCAAAGTTAATTTTGATAAGTTAAGAGGTTTAAAACCTGTTTTTGAAAAAGATGGAACAGTTACTGCTGCTAATGCTTCTACTTTAAATGATGGTGCTAGTGCATTGGTATTAATGAGTGGTGATAAGGTAAAAGAATTAGGTTTAAAACCATTGGCTAAAATTTTAGCATTTGCCGATGCTGCACATGCACCTGAGTGGTTTACTACTGCTCCTGCTTTAGCAGTAAATAAAGCTTTAAAATGGGCAGGAATTGATATTAAAGATGTTGATTTATTTGAATTAAACGAAGCATTTTCGGTAGTTGGAATTGCTAATACACAATTATTAAGTATTGATCCAGCTAAAGTAAACGTATATGGTGGTGCTGTAGCAATTGGTCATCCACTAGGAAGCAGCGGTTCGCGTATTGTTGCTACTTTAGCTCATGCTTTACAACAAGAAAAAGGAAAAATTGGTGTAACGGGTATTTGTAACGGTGGAGGAGGAGCTTCTGCTATTGTTATTGAAGCTTGCTAACTTTATTTAGAAATTTAAAGATTTGGAGATTTTTTGATTAGAAAATTTAATAATTAGAAGATTTTAAAATTATATTTCAAAGGTTGAAAGAATTTTATTTCTTTCAACCTTTTTTGTTTCTGTATAGTGAATTATTTGATTAGGAGATTTGTTGACTTAATGATTTATCGAATTGCTTAATTGTAAAATTGTTGAATTGTTGTCAAGCAATGCATGATTGATTTAAACTACAAACTCCGCAATCAACAATCCGCATTCCGACATGCTGTAATCATCGTCTTTGCATTAACTTATTTCTATCCATTAAAATTTACTTTGTTAAAGTTTTCAGTAATCAGCAACAAACGTCATTGCGTTCGTAGAGAAGCAATCTCAAACCAACAAAAG